>NZ_JBSPKW010000009.1:0-223714 GCF_053848065.1 Mesorhizobium sp. BHscii
GAAGACGTTGGTCAGCGCGGTCGCCACCGCCTCGGCCCGCTGGTCCGACAGCGCCAGGTTCGCGACCTCCGCCCCGACCGCATCGGTGTGACCCTCGATCAGGAAGGTCTCGCCCGGGTTCTCCTTGAGCAGGCGCTGCATGGCCTCGGCGACGCCTTCGAGCTTGCCGATCTCGCTCTCCGGGATCTGGGCCGAGCCGAACTCGAAATTGATGATATCGAGATCGATGCGCCTGACCTTGTCGCGGATGCGCGCCGAACGCCGGACCTCGTCAAGCGAGTAGGTGCGCTCCACCTGCTCGACCGGCGGCTGGTCCAGGAACGTATAGTAGTCTTCGGGGTCCTCAACCCATTCCGCGTCCAGTATGTAGTCGCGAACCGGAATGTCGAGGTCGAGGGGCGGCAGGTCGAGGCCGGGATCGCGCCATTCCAGCACCTCGTCGTAATAGTCGTCTTCGACATAGACGAGGACGATCTCGCGATCGTCGGGCAGGATCTTCACACGGCGGACGACATCTCCCCAGCGGTTGCGGATCGTGACGATCCGCGTCCCGTCGGGACGGACCACAACCTCGCGCTGCCGGCTGCGCGGCAGTTCCTCGTAGTAGACCTCGCGCGCGTCGATGATGAAGCGCTCCTCGCGAGGCCGCTCGATGAAATAGGTGTTGTCGGTTCGGAAGATGAAGCGGTTGTTGACCTCGCGCACAAGTTCCGCGCCCTCCGGAACCTCGGGACGCTCCCTGCGCGGGCGTTCGATGCGGCGGCCTTCCTCGGAGATGACGGAGCCGATTTGCACTGGATCTCTCGAGGCTCGCGCCTGCGCCGCGGCGTCGCTTTCGGGCAGCCGCTCGGCCCTGGCCCGAGCGGGCTGACCCGGCTCGGCGCCCCCCGGCTTGCGCCTCACCGGCTTTTCCTTGGCGCTGTCGAAGAGCCTGGCGGCGTTTTCGGGACGACGCATCGCCGCTTCGCGCTCCTTGCGCCGCTTCACGCGCTCCTCGGTGATCGCCGGCTCGGGTTCGGCGGCACGCTGTCTGGCGGCCTCGCGCTCCTTGCGCCGCTTCTGGCGTTCCTCGGTGATCGCCGGCTCGGGTTCGGCGGCAGGCCGTCTGGCGGCCTCGCGCTCCTTGCGCCGCTTCTGGCGTTCCTCGGTGATCGCGGGCTCGGGTTCGGCGGTACGCCGTTTGACGGCTTCGCGTTCCTTGCGCCGCTTCTGGCGTTCCTCGGTGATCGCCGGCTCGGGTTCGGCGGCACGCCGTTTGACGGTTTCGCGCTCCTTGCGCCGCTTCTGACGTTCCTCGGTGATCGCGGGCTCAGGTTCGGCGGCACGCCGTTTGATGGCTTCGCGCTCCCGCGCCGCAGGCCGCTTGGCCCGCTCGCGCTGCGCCGGCCTTTCTGCCTGGGGAGTCCGCTGCTCGTCGCGTTTGGCCCCCTTTCTATTCTTCCTGCGCAGCAGCTCTTCCTCTTCGGACGACTGGGCTTGGGCCAGAATGACGGGTGCCGCGAGCGGCTGGGCGTCGCGCGAAAGTGCGGGAAGCGGAGCAGGTGTCAATGTGAGGCCGACCGTGGCACCGACAAGAATCCGAAAATGGCGTTTCATCTGGACAATGATTCCGTAGAGCAGTCCCTTGCGCATCTCCAACCTTGAAACAGGTAAGATTGTTCCCAATCGGTCGGTTGCCGGGCGCTTCGAGGCGTTTTTCCGTCGAGAATATGTCCAGGGCGCGGCGCTTCACCGGCCGCAGCCGGGAATGACGAGAAACGCGACACTTCTGATGAGTTTCACGGGACCGCTGTCGATGATCATCGATCGTCAAGAACGAAAAATAATGTTGGACCTCTGCGTGCGGCATCGCGAGCGACACTGGAAAATGCCAATCTCGCACCCACGTCCAAGCGACCTTTGTCTTTCAGGAAAGCTCGATGACGGTCAGATCATTGATGATGATCGGCCGACCCCGTTCTACTATGTTCGCCCGCAGCGACGTCGAACCGCTAACCCCTGTGTGGTACTTGCAGCGAAGCAACACGAAGGCCGGCCAACGGGTCGGAGAGGCGACCGACAGGGTCACCTTGATGTTGGTCCGGAATTGGCGCTCGTTGCTCTTTCCGGTTGACCTCCTAAAAATCGGCGCGGGAAGGTCGCAGAAGAGTGGATAGCTGCAGTCCGTTTAGGCCGGCTATGTATCGTCTGAGGTCAGCTGGAAGGCGGACCTTAGTCTCTTAGACCGAAACGCCAAGAGTTATCGAATGAGGGCAACAGCCGCGTTCAGGCGAGGTTGAGGATGTCATCGCGGTGCGGCAAGCGCGCGGCTCTCATGTACAACTTCAGCGCTCCAAATTCGGGTTAACGGCGTAGTTCGCCGAGGATTGCGGCGAGTGCTCCACCCTGCCTTTTTGCGTCTGAGTTTGATGGAGCGCTAGTCGCTGACGGCTCTGACGAGGTTGAGAGCGAATGGCGCACGATCGCCATGTTGAGAGCGCCGTAGCCATTTCTGAGACGCGACTGGTCGTCGTTGAAGACGACGTCGAGGGTCCAGTGCAAAGCGTTCTCGACCAGCCAGTGGCCGCGCACGGCATGAGCGGCTCGTTCGGCCGTCAGTTCGGCGGAGGCGATAAAGTAACGCGTGTCGAAGCGGCTTTTGTCCTTCAGCCCAATGCGCGAGCTGACGCGCACGATGGTGTGGCGTCTGGCAGGCGCAGTTCGCCGGGAAAGCGGCGCTGGCCTTTCCAGCCAGCCAGTCTCGCGCGAGACGGTGACGGTGCGCTCCTCGATGCGGCCATGGCCCTTGTCGAGATCGACGAAGCTGTCGAGGCTATCGGCGGGAGCGTCGTCGAAATAGCGCTCGATCTCGGCTCTGAGCGTCGGCTGGTTAGCCTTGACGGCGAGCAGGTAGTCGGCGCCGGCTATCCCTGATGGTGGTAGCAATGGCGGCATTGGTGGCGATGGCGTCGATCGAGACGAGCGTGCCCTGAGGCCGTCATTTGCCGCCAGGCGCTCGACAAGCACCGGGATCGCGGTCGTCTCGTTGCTCTTGTCAGCGACGGCCTCCTGTCCGAGCACGAGACGGGCAGTGGTGGCGAAGGCCGAGACCAGATGCAGCGGGGCCTTGCCAGCGCCGCGATCGTGGCTGCGCCGTGACGTCTTGCCGTCGATGGCGACGAAGTCCGGCTTGTCGGGCCATGTCTGGCGCACCCATGAGGTGAAGGCGGCCGAGAACAGGCCCGGGTCGATGCGGTTCATCAGCAGGTCAGCCAGCGCCCGCCCGGCACGCCGTGATGATAGGGCAAGTAGCGGCGCAGGAAGTTGAGACGCGCCGCGCCCCAATCGGCAATGAGATCATAGTCGTCGCAGTCGCAGATCGTGCCGCAGACAACCAGAAGCAGGACTCCGGCAGCGGATGCGCCACCCGCCATGGCTCGCGCGGGTCTTCGATCGAGGCGAAATGCTCCAGAAGCGCCTTCAGGCGCGGCTTCTCAAATCCTTCGAGGGCGGCAAGGGGCATGGCAGGGCTCTGAAATCATCGAAGCCCCATGGAATCAGATCAACCGCAGTCCCTAAAGCCCGTTAACCCGAGTTCGCAGCCCTGTGTCCAACTTCCCCGAGATTGCTCCCAGCGGTTGTCGGTGCTAAATGTGGTAGAAGCAGCCGCACTGATGTGTCCGAGTGCGCCGCCCGCCGCCGCCGATGCTTCGCCTAAAGAGTGGCAGGGTTTGGAGACCGGGACGATGAGCTTGACGCGCCGCGATGTCTTGATCGCCGGGAGTGTAGGGTTTGCCGGGGTTTCGCTCTTCTCGCTGCAGAGCGCGCGCGCGAACGATGAAGCGCTGGATCTCGTCGAACAGCTCACCGGACGGACGGCCACGGTGTCGGATCGCCTGCACCTGATAATGCCGACGGACTTCCCGACCGGCTATACCGTGCCCATGAGCCTTTACATCGACAGCCCAATGACTGAGGCCGACCATGTGAGGCAAATGCGCGTGTTCGCGCCGCGGAACCCGCTTATCGAAGTCGCCAGTTTCCATTTCGTCCCCCAACGCAGTCTACCTCGCGTGTCGACACGCATCCGTCTTGCCAGACCGCAACATGTCATCGCTGTTGCCGAAATGAATGACGGCAATTTGCTGATGACCACGACGTGGGTCCGTGTCGCCACGGATGGCTGTGCCTGAGATCGGAGAGAGACAGTGACCACCCCGACACCACGCGTGATCGTGCCGAGCGCCGCGGCGAAGGGAGAGATTTTTCAGGTCAAGACCATCATCAGCCATGAGATGGAAACAGGGCTGCGCCATGATGATCAAGGCAATGTGATCCCGCGCAAGATCATCAACAAGTTTGTCTGCCGCTACAACGAAACCGTGGTGTTCAGTGTCGATCTCCACGAGGCGATTTCGGCCAACCCGTTCTTCGAATTTTCCTTGCGCGCGACGGAGAGCGGCCGGCTCGATTTCGTTTGGGAAGAAGATGGCGGTGCCGTCTTTGCGTTGTCGCACCAGCTCACGGTCGGTTGAGGTGGTGGCGCAATTCAGCTGCGCGAATTGATGTGAAGAGCTGGGCAGGAGCGTGACCCGAAAACTCCGAAACAGACGGGTATTCAGCATGCGCCCCGTCGCGAGATCTGCGATTGCCACGGGCCTCGTGCTGCTCGTCAGCCAATCCGGCGCGGCGGCGGAGGCCGATCAAGGCGCTCAACTCGCCGCGATCTGTGCGTCCTGCCATCGCCTCGATGGCGGCGGCACAGTCATTCCCAGCATCATCGGGCTTGGTGAGGAGAGGCTCACCAACGCCCTGCTTGCCTACCGGGCGAACGAGAGTCCAAATCACATCATGCACGCTATCGCGCTGTCGCTCAACGACGAGGAGATCGCGAGCGTCGCGCGCTATGTCGCAGCGCAGGGAAAGTAACGCGCCATGAAATCCTGGACCCGTCGCGAGTTCGGCCGCCTCACCGGAGCAGCGTTGCTAACGGCGCTCAACCAGCCGAAGGCGCGGGGCCAGGCCAAGGCGCGTGTCGTCGTGATCGGCGGCGGCATCGGCGGCGCAACGGTCGCCAAATATCTCGCCGCCACCGTCACGGCTATCGAAGTGACCCTGGTTGAACCGCGGCAGAGCTACGCGACCTGTTTCTTCAGCAATCTCTATCTCGCCGGGCTGCGCCCGTTCGAATCGCTCAGTCATGGTTATGAAGCGCTGGCAAAACAATATGGCATCACCGTCATTCATGAGTCCGCCGCGGCGATTCACCCGGCGGTGAAAACCGTTGCGCTGAACAACGGTTCGAAGCTCAGCTACGACCGCCTCGTTGTTGCGCCAGGCATCGCATTCAGGGATCGGGCGCTTAACGGCTATGACGAAGCGGCGATGGAGATCATGCCGCACGCCTGGCATGCAGGGCAGCAAACCAGGCTGTTGCGCCAGCAACTGGAAAGCATGGAGGACGGCGGGCTGTTCGTGCTCGTTGCTCCGCCGAATCCGTTTCGCTGCCCGCCCGCCCCCTACGAGCGCGCTTCGCTCGTCGCATCCTATTTCCAGCGCCGCAAACCCAAGGCCAAAATTCTGATCCTCGATGCGAAAGACAGCTTCAACGCGCAGGACCTGTTCCAGGACGCTTGGAACCGCCACTATCCGGGAATGATCGAATGGCTACCGGCCCAGTTCACTGGCGGGGTCACGGCGATCGACGCGAAGACCCGGTCGGTGATCACCGAGGGAGCAACATTCAAGGCCGCGGTGGCCAATGTCATCCCGGCGCAAATGGCCGGGCGCTTGGCGCAGCAGGCAGGGCTCGCCAATCAGTCGGGCTGGTGTCCGGTTGATCCGGTCACCTTCGAATCGGCGCTGCAGCCCGGCGTCCATCTGGTCGGCGACGCGATCATCGGCTGGGATATGCCGAAATCCGCCTTCTGCGCCAACAGCCAGGCCAAAGCCTGCGCCTTTGCTATCGCGGCCGATCTCACCGGATCAGCGCGTTTCCCGGCGCATTTGTTCAACACCTGCTACACCTATCTCGCCCCGGACGATGCGTTCAGCAACGCCATCAGCTTCAAGCCCGTCGACGGGAAGCTCAAGAGCGTCATTAGCTTCATCAGCAAGGTCGAGGAAAGCTCCGAGGTCCGCCGGCAGGCTGCGCGTGCGGCGGAAGGCTGGTATGACGCGTTCACGCACGACGTGTTTGGCTGAAACGAAACTCAACTCCGCTCGACGGCCGGGCCGGCCATTGCGGAAATGCCGGCACCATGCTGGGTACGCTCCGCCTTGGCACCGGATCGTTGCTCCGGGATCAGCGCTGGAACAGGATCGGGCAGCCGCTCCAGCCGCAGCGAATTCACCACCACGAGGATGCTCGAGCCGGCCATGACCGCCGCCGCAAGGATTGGCTGCAGAAGTCCGAATGCTGCGAACGTCAGGGCGACGAGGTTGTAGCCGAACGCCCACATAAGGTTGGTCAAAATGGTCCTGCGGACCGCGCGGGCCACGTCGACGATCCAGGGCAGCATCCACAATCCGTCAGCAGGCAGCACGAGCGCCGCAGTCTCGCGGGCGAGATCGGTGGCGGAGCCGACGGCGATACCGACATCTGCGGCGGCCAGGACCGGCCCGTCATTCAGTCCATCGCCGACCATCGCCACCGAACCGTGGTCATGGCGGAGCCGATCCAGGGCCAGCCGTTTGGCCTCCGGCGAAAGGCCCGCTTGGATGTCCTTGATCCCGACCAGGGCCGCGATCCGCTCCGCCGCTTGCGCCAAGTCGCCGGTCAACAGCGTGGCGTCGAGCCCGCGCTCACGCAGGGCCGCGATCGCGGCCTGCGCTTCGGGAAGCGGTGAATCATCGAGTGACAGCACGGCGTGAACCTGCTCGCCCCAACCGACATAGACCACCGAATGACCGCTCGCCTCCAGCGACCGCGCACGCTCGGCCAGCGACGGGGGAAGCGGCCAGGACAGATCATTCATCAGTCTGCCGTTCCCTGCCGCCACGGGCCGGCCTTCGGCACTGCCGCGGACGCCACGGCCGGGAACCGTCCGGACATCGCGGGTGACGAGCGGCGTGATGCCCCGCTGAGCGGCTGCTGCCGCGATGGCCTGCGCCAGACCATGCTCGGAAAGGCGCTCCAGACCGGCGGCGCGTGCCAGTGCTTCGTCGATGCCGACCTCCTCGCAGTCGACGCCGACGAGACGCGCTTTGCCCGCCGTCAGAGTGCCGGTCTTGTCGAAGGCGAGCAGCCGGACACGCGCGAGGGTCTCGAGCACGCCGGGGTCGCGGACGAGGCAGCCGTGCCGCGCCAGCCGGCCGATGCCGAGTGATGTCGCCATCGGAGCAGCGAGGCCGACGGCACAAGGACAGGCAACCACCAGTACCGAGAGGCCAATCAGCAACGCCCCATCGAACGGCAATGACTGCGCCCAGTAAACGATCGTCAGCCCGCCGAGGGCGAGGACGAGCGGCACGGACACGCCAACGATCCGATCGGCAAGGCGCTGGGTTGGACTGCGACGGCCCAGCGCTTCGCGCACCGACCGGCAAATCCGCGCCCAGCGGGTTGCAGTTCCGTCACCGCTGCTTTGGATCAGGAGCGGGCCGTCGATATTGATACTGCCGGCAATCACCTTGGAGCCGGCTCCCTTTGTCACTTGCCGGCTTTCTCCGGTAATCACGGCTTCATCGGTGTTCGATTCCCCCTCGACAACTACGCCGTCGACCGGAATGCGCTCGCCTGGCCGGACCCGCACCAGCATGGCGGCCGACACCTCCCGCACAGGACGGCGGATGTCTGCCGCGCCATCGACCACGGTCGCGCTCTCGCTTTCTGCGGCCAGAAGAGGTTCGAGGTCGCGCGCCGCCCTGGCACGGCCAACAGCCTCGAGATAGCGGCCAACGGTGAATAGCATCAGTACCATCACGGCGGTGTCGAAATAGACATGCGTGCTGCCCTCGAACACGGCAAATGCCGAATAGAGGTAAGCGGCAGCGACGCCAAGCACGACGAGTGCCGACGACGTCACTCGTCCCTGCATGCCATTGAGCCACATTTCGCGCAGATAGGGTCCGCCGAGAATCACCACCGCCGGCGTCGCGAAGATCCAGAGCAAAAGGTGAATCCACGGCAGCACGCCCGCATCGACGCCGGTGAACGCGTCCGAATAGAGGAGGAGGCTGAACATCATGATATTCATGGAGAGAAAGCCTCCCACGCCGAGCTGGATCAGAAGCCAGGCAGCTTCCCACTCTTCGTGTCTGCCGCTCTTCACCTGAAAGGCGATGCAACAGCCGTAGCAGCAGAACGCGCAAGCCTCACCGTTGAGCCTGCGCTCCATCGGGCGCAGGCCGACGGGCAGCGAACAGTGGCTACAGAGGATATCGCCATGCGCAGTCATGCGGGATGTCCGCCCAGCCAAGCAAGGCCGATATGCGCGTCGGAAGGCAGGAGACCACGGCCGAGCGTGATGAAGCCGAGCAAAAGAATAAAGCCACCAGCCAGCCGCACGCCGCGCCGCCGCCAGGCTGGCCCGAGTATCCGGCCAACGCCGCCCATCATCAACATCGCGGGGAAGGTTCCCAGTCCGAACCATGCCATAACGAGAAACCCGGGAAGCGCTCCGGCGGTGCTCGCCGCCTGGGCGGCGAAGGCATAAACCAGGGGACATGGCAGGAAGCCGTTGAAAACGCCAAAGGCGAGCGGTGCGGCGCTGCTCCGAGCCGTCAACAGACCGCGCAGGGACAATGCAAACGTGCTGCCGCCAAATCCGATCGCAAGGCGATGAAAGACCTGCAGCAAGCCGAAGAACTGCAACGCCATGGCAATCATGAGCAGGCCAGCGACGATCGCAAGAATTCGTTGGGCGATGTCGAGGGAGCCGTTCAAGAGCGGCGGCGCCGTTAGACCTTGCGTGGTGCAGATGACCTGACCGATCGCACCCGCGAGCCCGCCCAGAAAGCAATAGGTTGTCAATCGGCCGGTATTATAGAGCAGATGGCGAAGGACGGTTGCGCCTCCGCCTCGCTGATCGCGGCCCAGCGCGCAGGCAAAGCCGCCGCACATGCCGATGCAATGAAAGCTGCCTGCAAATCCAGCGGCGAAGATCACGAGGTAGTAGATCATTGGCGTTTTCGCAGCGCCGCGTCCGCGCCGCTATTGCCGCACAAGATAGACAAGATAAATGATAAAGCCGACGGTGCAGCCGCCATAGATGAGGAAGCCGAGCATCTGTGGCAAGCCGGCGTCAGCGAGCTTGAAAATGGTGTCCTGTAGCATCCGCTGCTCCTATGTCAGCCGAAATAAAGACGAAGCACGTTTGTCGCCACCTCGAAGGCCAGGAAAAGGAGGTTCAATGCGGCGACCCCAAGAAGAATTCTGGCTACCAACATCTCCATCACTCCTGCCTTACCAGCCTTGCGACAATCTTCTTAGAACAGACGGCCGGGACCGAGCCCGCCCCAATAGACATACATGTAATACAGCCCCCAACCGAACAGCAGCACGTAGACGACGAGAAGCCATATGGGAATGAATCCCACACGCGCCTGTATCAGGCCGCCGGCATAGTCTTCCAGTTCAGGGTGCGAGCTTTGACGCACTTCCAGTTCCGGATGCGTCGGGCTCTCCGGATCGCTGCTCTGCAGATCGCTCATTTTCCATTTCCCTTTCAAAAAACCCGTTGGCGGCTTTGTCGGTGCCGCTCAACGCGCCGGATAGGACGCCCCAGATGAACAAGAACAGGGCCGCCAGGCTCATCATCATGGCGCCCGCATAGGGTCCGGTGACTTCAAAACCGAGCATGGCTATCCTCCTGCGGGCGCCTGTTCCTCGCCAGGCGGCGCTGGCGGGCCGGACGCCGGCACCGACGGATCGGGCACATAGGCTCGCTCAGGCTTGTCAGCGACCAGTTCCAGATCGTTCAGCGCCGCGCGGGCCTCCTTCTTGATCGAGAGCGGCTGCAGCGAGAGCGGGTCTTTATAGGCGGAAAGCGCCACCACGAAATAGGAAAGCGCCCACCGGTCCTCGTCCGGAAAGGAATCCCGATAGGACGGCATCGGCGTGCCGCTGAGGCCCGTAGTTATCGTCCGGAAGATGTCTTCGACGGCCGGGCCAGACTTGAACTGGCCGCTGGTGAGGTCGGCCGGCACGGTGGCGAACCCGAGATCATCCTTGAGGCCGGCAGCCTTCTCGCCGTCGCCCTTGCCACCTTGGCCGTGGCACTCCCAGCACTTCGCCACCTGCCAAACCTCCTTGCCACGGTCCAGCATCGTCTGGGACGGGGTCGGCGGGCGCCCGATATACAACGGTGGGCCAGGCGGTTCCTCGACGAAGAAAGCGTAAGGACTGGCGGGATCGGAACGGTCAACCGCTAGTTCATACTTGATGTATTGGATCACCGCCAACCGATCGTTGAGCGGCAGTTCGTACCAAGGGGGCATTGCCGTGCCGCGGATGCCGCGAGTAATGGTGCGCAGCATGTCGCCGTCCGTGGGCAGGGGCTCCTTTGTCAACCTGAACTTGAAGACTGCTGACGTGAAGTCCCTGGGCCGCTGGTTAAACATGAAGGTGGCGGCCGGCCCGTTGCCGTCGCCTTTGGCACCGTGGCAACCGATGCAGCGGCGCTCATACACTTCCTTGCCATAGGCAATCCATTCCTCGGAGCGCGGCATCGTCGCATCCATGACCTCCAGGCTCTGCGGCTCGAAAAGATCGCGCCATTTACCCCGGTTCGTGCCGAGCTTCTGGACATAGGAAACGAGCGCCGCCACCGATTCCGTCTCCGCCGCGATGCTGACGGTTTCTCCTGTGTATTCGTCGTTCGGCGTCAGGATGATCGGCTTTCTTTCGCGCGCCTTCAGCGGCACGAACAGCAACCCATATGCATTCGGCGTCAGCTGGATCGCTTGCTGGCTGTCGAAGTCGAACAGGCCTTTGGTGACCTCTGTCCTCTCCAGGGTCCGATTGCCAGCGCCGTCGTCAACGATACGGACGGCTGCATCCGGCTCGTGGAAGAGGCCGCGATACGGCGCCATTATCGAGTCCGGCACCAGCATCCGCGGATTGTAGAAGTGCGCCAGGTGCCATTCGTCGCTGTATTTCAGGCCGACACGCGTCAGGTCCGGCCCGATCCGGCGTGTGCCTAACAGGTGCGGCACGTCATAGGCGTATTCGCCCGCCTCGCTGACCGGTCCCCAGCGGCGGATCTCGCCGGTCACCGGCCGCACAAATTGCGAATGACAGTACCAGCAGCCTTCGCGCAGGTAAATGTTGCGGCCGCGACGCTGCTGCTCGGTGTAGTCCGTCGCCTCTGAAACCGTCCATTTCAGCTGGCCGAAATCCGTGCGCACCACCGAGGTCACGCGCGTAGTTCGCGAGGACGGCTCCACGAAGGGCAGCACGCCCTGCGTGATCACCGCAAGGGTGATGCAGAAGACGCCGGCGAACAGTGCGAAGAAGCGAACGTTCACTGCGCGGGCCCTCCCGCCGGGGCGGGGATAGGCGCCTCCACCGGGCCGCGGACGCGTCGCGCCTCAGCCGCCGGGCTGGTCAGTGCGGTCAGCATCAGATTCACCACCAGCAGCGACATACCGATATCCATGCTGATGCCTGCCAGAGTCCGCGCCAGCCAGTAGGGCTTCACCCAGACGAGCGAGTCGAGCCATTCGACCCCATTCATCCATTGATAACCCTGCTGCAGCCCGCCCGCTGTGAGGACCAGGCCCATGGTCGCGATGCCGACGGTGATCAGCCAGAACGACCAGTTGCCGAGCTTGAAGGACCAGAGTTCGCGCCCGAACAGCCGCGGCCAAGTATAGACGAGACCCCCCATCGCCCAGACGACGAAGGTGCCGAACACGGTGAGATGCGAATGCGAGATGACGAAATCGGTGAAATGGGTCGGCTGCTGCAACTGCCGCAGCGCCTCGGTGGAGCCCTGGAAGCAGCCGACGAGATACATGAGCGAGCCCATGATCAGGAACTTCGCCGGCAGGTTCCTGCCGAACTCATGCCACTTGCCCATCATGGTGCCGAAGAAGTTCACCAGCACCGTCCACACCGGAATGATCAGCAGCATCGACGTGACGACGGCCAAGGTCTCGGCCCAGTCCGCGATCGGGCTGTAGAGGTAATGGTGGATGCCGACGAACGGGTAGAACAATGCCAGGGACCAGAAGCCTACCAGCGAGAGCTTATGGGCATAGAGCGGATTTCGCGCGCTGATCGGCAGGAAATAGTAGATGATCACGTAGCCCGCGGGCGTTAGCCACAGCCCGACGATGTAGTGGAGATAGAGGCCATGGAAGGCGGCGCTGTTGATGCCCGAGATCGTGTACGGCAGGATGAAGCTTCCAAGCACGAAGTTCATCGTCGTCCACACGAAAGTGGCGATCAAGTACCATAGCGCGACATAGATCGCCGGCTCGAGCCTTCGACTGATCGTGATCAGGAATTGCGCGGTAGCAACAGCCACTACGATGAAGAATGCGACCTTCGCATAGAGCGGAAACTCTCCGGCTTCCAAACCGTCACTGTCGCCGAACAGCAAGCCGACCAAACCGGCAAGCGTTGCGACGTTCCAGACCCATGCGAGAAGAACCGACCACTCCGACCATATCACCCGCACCCCCGACAGACGCGGCACGAGATAATAGCAAAGGCCGATGAAAAGCGTCGAGAAGGCGCCGAAGATGACACCGTTGACGTGGACCGGGCGCAGCCGGCCGAAGGTGAGCTCGAGGTTTCCCGATCCAAGATAGTCGGGATAGTTGAAGGTGCTCGAGATCAGAACGCCGACGGATGGCGTCACCATCAGCCAGAACATGCCGAAATAAAGCCAGGTCCGCACGACCCGGTTGTCGACCAGCGCATCCAGGTCCACATTCGCGAAGTTGCCGCGCAGCTTCATCCCCGTCTCTGGCAACGCATAGACCTCCCCGCGCGGTTCCCGGGCCGCACGACTGCTTCAACCCCACCCATCGAGGTGTCATCCCGATGGACGCGCTCCCGTGAAGCCGATGCCCCGGCTATCGACGAGATTAGTACTTGCCTGGCACCAACACCGAGCCGGTGTTCGACCAGGTGATGTACGCCTCCAGCGCCTTCATCGCCTCCGATTCGGGATCGATCTTCTCGCCCTGGTTCGGTTTCTCGATGCACCAGTTGATCATGTCGCGCAGTGTCGCGAACTTGGCCATCGACTGCTGGAACTTCGGGAACGCGTGCGGGTGGGTATCGGAGGCCATCGGATGGCACATGGCGCAAGCCCACCCGGTGGTCGATAGCTTGACGCCCAACTGCTCCGCCATCGCCGCATCACCGTGGAACAAGAGGTCTCCCTTCCTGACCTCCTCCATGAACGCCTCTTGATAGAGTTTCAGCTGCTTTGGCGTCACCGGGTCCTTGTTGGCACTGGCCGGCCCGACGACGACGGCAGCTGCGACGGCTGCTCCGGCGACGGTGGAACGCCGCAGAATGCAGAGGAATGTCGATGTGTTTATCATAGCCACCACCCTTTATGGATTTGCCCACGGGTATTGATTGTCGGCGATGCGTGGCCGTATGACCTCCTCAATGCTCTTGTCGTGGTCCTCCGGCGACTGGACGAACACCTCCTTGCGGCCCCACATGATGTACTCGACATCGACCTTGTCGTCGGAGTTGACGTTTACGGTTTCCCAACCGACCCCGTCGAAGGGATCGCCCGGATCGACACGGATCATCGGCTTGGTCAGCTTGGGCACGCCTTCCGGCGCATAGGGCCACGGCCAGGAGGTCGCCAGCATGCCGATCGAGCGCATGCTGCCGATCTCGTTGTAGAGCACCTGGTGCACGTGACCGTGGATGTTGGTGACCTTGGTATAAGGCTTCAGCACGTCATTCACTTCGCGCCAGTCGCGCACCCAGAAGTTCCAGGGCGGGTAGTACTCGTACAGCGGATTATGGCTGAAGATGACGATCGGTTTGGACTTATCCCAGTCGGCGAGTGTCTTCTGCATCCAGTCGAGTTGCTCGCGGCCGACACCGGCCCACGCGCCGGCAACCGTGCCGTCGAGGGTAGCCATGTGGCCCATGCGCTCCTCTGGCGTCATCTTCTTCGCTGTCCAGTAGTCCGGTCCCCGGCTGACCGTATCGAGCCCGATGAAGCGCACGCCTTTGTGATCGAAGGTCCAGTTGGGTTGGCCGAACAACTCGCCCCACTTCTTCCCCATATCCAGATACCAGTCATGCTCGCCGGGGATGTAGTACTTCTTGATCTTCAGATCCTTGAGGAGCTCAACGCCAAGCTCAAGTTCCTCGATCTTTCCGAGCTGGGCCAGGTCGCCGCCGAAGATCAGGAAGTCGGCCGACGGATCCATGGCCTGGACCTCTTGCACGGCGCGCACCACCTTGTCGACGAAGCGCGTGTTGAGCGATCTCTCGTAGAGATGGGTGTCCGAAATCCAGGCAAATTTGAAGGGCGCTTCGGCGGCGTGAGCGACGTCGATAGTGTTGAGCAGCGGCCACCACGCGAAGGTCTGGCCGACGGAAGCAGCACCGAACAGCAGCGATCTGTGAATGAAGGTGCGGCGGGTGATTTGGAGCGAGTCGTCGGGCCGTACTCCAGGCGGCTGCAGCACCGCATGCATTTCGCGCCGAATGCGGTCAAGCTCGTCAGACATCACGGTTCCTCCTCAGTGCAGACCGTTTCTTAAAGCGGCGGTCTTCTCGCAGGAGCGCGACCCTGTTGAATCAGTGGGTCGCAAATTTTCTTTATTTTTTCAGTTCAACCGTCAGACTGGTGGCCTTATTCTCCTCTACCTTTACGGGCTGCTCGATGGGCCCGGTGAAGGGGTGGATCGCCACGAGTTTGTAGTCGCCCGGCGGAACATCGGTTATGCTGAACTTGCCATCGGCGCCGGTGACCGCGTAATAGGGATTGTCCACCACATAGACCCAGCCTTCCATCCAGCCATGCGCGTCGCAGTCGACGCGGACAGTGCCGGCCCGCTTCAGTTCGACGGGTATCCGCTGGCCCTTATTGGGTAGCGCCAGGTTGAAAGCGGTGCGCTTGCCATAGTAGCCGTGGGTGTTGTGGAGCATTGGGTCGCTGTTGACCACCTCCAGCGAACCGGCGGGTATCATCTGAACCGCGGGCTCAAAGCGGCATTTGAGGTTGTTAAGCTCAGGCGGCTTTCCGGGCTCCGGCCAGGCCTTTCCCTGTGCCACGTCGACCAGCTGCACCGCCGCGTTCAGCACGGCCTGGTCGCTGCCGACTTCGATCAGCGGCTCCTCGCGGGGGTCGCCGCACACCTCGATATCCTTGGTGGGGATGATCTTTGTTGTCGGCACGTCGCCGCGGTAGACGATCGTACCCTCGATCGTTCCGCCTCCCGTGACCGGACCCACTTCGTAGGCTTGCGCAGGCGCGGACATTGTCGCAACGACAGCGATTGCTGCTAGCCCGCTCATCAATTCGCGAATCATCATAAAAGCCACCTCCTTCGTGAGGGATGAGGGGCAACTTTTAAATATAGCGCCAAACCACTACCATGTCTAGCCATTCAGCAACAAAATATGATAAAATAGGATGGTTTAGGCGAGTTTGTTAATCACAAACACGCGGTGGTTTTGGCGTGTCATTCTCGAAGTGCCGGAGGTACTTGATGAAGCGACGGCATGGATTCCTCCGCCCCTGGGCCTACGGTCCGGAAACCCTCTTCTGCATCATATTCGCAGCGGCCCTGTCGATCTGCCAACCGCTCGTGCGGGCTGACACGGCGCCTGTGACGGTCGGTGGCCCTTTCACGCTCACGGCGCCGGACGGAACGACGGTCACCGATGAGACTTATCGCGGCAAATGGCTGCTGGTTTTCTTCGGCTATACGTCTTGCCCCGATATCTGTCCGACGACTCTGTCCGAAATCGCCGCGGCGATTGAGGAACTCGGTCCCGACGCCGCAAATCTGCAGCCGCTCTTCATCACCGTCGATCCCGAACGCGACACGCATGAGGTGATGGGAAGCTTTACCGCGGCGTTCGATCCGCGCATCGTCGGACTGACCGGCAGCCCGCAACAGATCGCTGCGGTTTCGGAGGCATATGGCGCCTATGGTGTGGCGCGCCAGGGTGAGGTGGGCGGTGACGACTACCTAATGGACCACGGCACCTACATCTACATTATGAACCCACAGGGGCAATTCGTGGAGGGGCTAGACTCTGACACGCCAAGCAGCGGCATTGCCGCTAGGTTGGGTGAGCTGGTGCGATGACGCGAGCCCCGGGATGATGGAGATCACGATTATGAAGTTGATCGATGCGTAGAAGTTGCCATCCGGAAGGAGAGCGGCGATGCAAAGGCATACAAAGGAAGCTTCGGAGCTTAAGGCATTGATCCTCGCGGATCTTCATAAGGAGCCGGGGTGCGGGCACGTTACCGATTTTGTGATTCAGCGGCTCGAAACCAAGGAGAACGGGGCAAACTGGACTGTCAAATATCTGGATCCTAATCAAGATAAGGTCTGCGAGACGATACTGATAAACATCGCGCGAATGTTGCAGCTCAACTTCGACCTTCCTGAACGCGGGTCGTGAGGAACGATGCGAGCAGGATCCGCGCGCATCGCGCTTCGACATAGTTCGGATGCAAGCAGGGGAATCGGGCGATGGCGGAACCCACAGCGTTGCACACCGGCAAACGTGGCGGCGTAAAGAACGTCATTGCGCTGCCGCAATTTGGACCTCCGATGACCGGAGATGCGGGCGATAAGGCCAATGGGCAAGGCCGTATCTTGGGGCCAGGCAATATGAGTTATGACGGTTTCTTTGCAGATGCGATCGCGCGTCTGCAGGAGGAACGGCGCTACCGTGTGTTCGCGGACCTTGAGCGCATTGCCGGACGCTTTCCCAATGCCGTGTGGCATTCCCCGCATGGACCGAAGGACGTCGTGATCTGGTGCTCCAACGACTATCTCGGGATGGGACAACACCCAAAAGTGGTCGCTGCCATGGTGGAGACTGCTACCCGCCTGGGAACGGGGGCCGGCGGGACGCGCAATATCTCCGGTACCAGCCATCCGCTCCTAGAGCTCGAGAGCGAGCTTGCCGATCTTCACGGCAAGGAGGCGGCGCTGGTCTTTACGTCCGGCTATGTTTCGAATCAGACTGGCATCTCGACCATCGCCAAGCTGATCCCCGGTTGTCTGATCCTGTCCGATGCGCTCAACCACAATTCGATGATCGAGGGCATCCGCCAGTCCGGTACGGAGAAGAGCATCTTCCGCCACAACGACGTCGATCATCTCGAGGAATTGTTGAAGGCGGCGGGTCCGGACCGGCCAAAACTCATCGTCTTCGAAAGTCTCTATTCGATGGGCGGCGACGTCGCGCCAATCAATCGCATTTGCGAAATCGCCGATCGGTACGGCGCAATGACCTATCTCGACGAGGTCCATGCTGTGGGCATGTACGGCCCTCGCGGCGCCGGCATCGCCGCGCGCGACGGCGCCATGAACCGGATCGATGTGATCGAAGGCACGCTCGCCAAGGCCTTCGGCTGCCTCGGCGGCTATATCACGGGAAGTGCTGTGCTGATCGATGCGGTTCGTTCCTATGCTCCGGGTTTCATCTTCACCACTGCGTTGCCGCCGGCGATCTGCGCAGCGGCCACAGCGGCGATCCGGCATCTGAAAACCTCGCAGTGGGAGCGCAAGCGCCAGCAGGACCGCGTTCGGCGGGTCAAGGCGGCGCTGGGTGCCGCTGCGCTGCCGGTCATCCTGAGCGACACCCATATCGTTCCGGTGGCAGTCGGCGATCCGGCGCATTGCAAAGCGGCGAGCGACCTGCTGCTGAGCGATCACGACATCTATATCCAGCCGATCAATTATCCGACCGTGGCGAAGGGAACTGAGCGGCTGCGCATCACGCCGACACCTTGTCATGAGGACATCATGATTGATCGGCTCGCAGCAGCTTTGTTCGATGTCTGGAATCGGCTCGGGCTGCCACGGGACAATCTCGCCTGAGCGGCCGAATGAAGCTTCGCCGTTCCCAGAAGATTAGGTCTTAAGGATCAAGGAAATGGCTGCCAAGGAGATCATGTTTTCGTTCGAGGCTCGCGACAGAATGCTGCGCGGCATTGACACCCTGGCGAATGCGGTGAGCGTCACGCTTGGCCCGCGGGGGCGCAACGTCGCGATCGGCAGGGAGCACGGCGCGCCGCGGGTCACGAAGGACGGCGTGACCGTCGCCAGGGAAATCGAACTCGACAACAAGTTCGAGAACATGGGCGCCCAGATGGTGCGTGAGATAGCAACAACAACCTCCTATCAGGCCGGCGACGGCACGACCACCGCCGTCGTGCTCGCGCATGCGATCGCCCGGGAGGGCGCCAAGGCGGTGGCCGCCGGCATGAATCCCATGGACCTGAAGCGCGGCATCGATCTCGCGGTCGAAGCCGTCGTCGCGGAACTCAAAAACAATGCCACGAAGGTCACCTCGAACGTCGAGATTGCGCAAGTCGGCACCATCTCGGCCAACGGCGACAGGGAGATCGGCCGCTGCCTCGCCGACGCCATGAAGAGGGTCGGCAATGACGGCGTGATCACTGTCGAGGACGGGACGTCGCTCGAAACCGAACTCGAATTCGTCGAGGGCATGCAGTTCGACCGCGGCTATATCTCGCCCCATTTCATCACCAATCGCGCAAAGATGCGGGTCGAGATGCAGGATGCCTATGTCCTCATCAGCGAGAAGAAACTGTCCAGTCTGAACGAAATACTGCCGCTGCTGGAGAAGGTGGTGCAGGCCGGCAAGCCGCTGCTCATCATCGCCGATGATGTCGAGAGTGAGGTGATGGCGGCGCTGGTGGTCAACAAGTTGCGCGGCGCTCTCAAGGTTGCAGCCGTGAAGGCGCCGGCCTACGGAAACCTCCGCAAGGCGATGCTGCAGGATCTCGCACTGATGACCGGCGCAACGGTGATCTCGGAGGATTTGGGCATCAAGCTCGAGCATGCTTCCCTCGATATGCTCGGGCGCACCAAGAAGGTGATGATCGACAAGGCAAACACCACGATTGTCGGCGGCGCCGGCAAGCGGGAACGGATCGAGGCCCGCATCGCCGAGATCAAGCTCGAGCTTGCGGAAACCACCTCCGATTTCGACCGCGAGAAGCTCCAGGAGCGGCTGGCCAGGCTCGCCGGTGGCGTCGCCGTTATCCGGGTCGGCGGTGCAACCGAGGTCGAGGTCAGGGAGAAGAAGGATCGCATCGATGACGCGATGAACGCGACAAGAGCCGCGGTTGCAGAGGGCATTCTCCCCGGCGGTGGGGTCGCCTTGCTGCGCGCCGGCAGGGCGCTCAAGAAGCTCAAGGGCAGCAACGAGGACCAGCAGGTCGGCATCGCGATCGTCAGGAAGGCGATCACCTGGCCGGCTCGGCAAATCGCGATCAATGCCGGCCTGGAAGGCTCGGTCGTCATCGCCGGGATCCTCGAAAACGACGACAACGCCTATGGCTACGATGCCCAATCGGGCGTGTACGGGGATCTGGTGTCAAAGGGCATCATCGACCCGGCCAAAGTGGTGCGAACGGCGCTCCAGGGCGCAGCCTCGGTGGCAGGCCTCCTCATCATGACGGAGGCCATGGTGGCCGAAGTGCCTGGCCCGCCGCCGCCGGAGCTTCCCGGTCACGAGCATCATCATCACGATATGGATTTGGATTTTTGACCGCTTCGCGGTCGTAATCCGGGCTCGCGGCAATCAACAATGATCTCGTCCGCTATCGAGGTGAGACAAATGGTCGAGGATCACGGTATCCAAGGTCGGCTCATGGCGCGAAGTTGCCGACCGAGATGGGTCAAAGTGGCACGATTTGCCATCTGGAGCCGGAGCGAAGTCAACAGAAATGCGGCCATTGAGAGGAATATCTCTAGGTCGCAACCACCGTGACAACTTATATCATTTCTCGGTCATGCGGCCTTATATCCTAGGTTTTGTAACAATTTGCCCGTCTCCCAACAATCGGAGCCAATTGCAGATCTGTCTCGTTGGCCAAACTCAGTTAATGCCAGAAGCTATCGCGCTTGAACATGGCGCGATAGCTTCTGGCTGCCTCTACTAAATATCCGGCTGCTGCACTTTCACCGGCCGGACTTTCCGCTGACGGAGGTCAGGGCCATGAGCAAGCTTCGCGCGTCCGGCCAGATATGTCTGTCGGCGCTGCTCGGCAATTCACCTCGTTTCTCCATCTCATAGATCGTGCTGTCAGCGAATGGGACGATCAACCTGAGTTCATGCCGCCTTATGGTCCGTGGCAGGCCCGTCAGAACCGTTGCGGGACCGGAGCAGCCCACCGGATCGCTGTCCTCATCCTCGTGATTGGGCATCAATCGAGTGGGAGTAAGGGGCAATCGGTCGGTGCTATTCGGCGAGCAAGGCCAGATCATTGCAGTCGGCTGTTGTGTCGCAGCACGAGGCCGACTGCGCCGAGCAATGCGTCGTTCTCTGTGTGCTTGCCAACAATTATCCGCGTGCGCAGGGCGGGCGCGACATCGCGGGACTTGATGAGCGTGTGGCGTTCATATGACGCGATCAGCGGTGCCAGGAGAGTATCGCCCGCCAAAGCCATGCGGCCACCGATAATGATGAGTGGCGGATTGATCACCGAGCCGATCAAGCCAAGACCACGGCCGGCGAACTCGGCGGTGTCCTCGATCATCCGCAGCGCCCCGACGTCGCCCTGTTCAGCCATCATGATCACCTCGTCCATCGTGACCGGCCGCCGCACGATGCGCGAAATCTGCTCGAGCGGCCGGGCAAAGCTCGCATAAAGCTCGAGGCAGCCGCGATTGCCGCACCGGCAAAGATCGCCGCTGGGATCCACGCTGATGTGCCCGAATTCGCCGGCACCGCCGGCGATGCCAGTCACCAGCCGGCCATGCTGGACAATGGCCCCGCCGACGCCCAGATCGATCTTGAACAGCACGAAATCATCTTGGCCGACAGCCGCGCCCCACATCAGCTCCGCAATGGCCGAGCAGTTGCTCTCGTTGTCGGCGAAAATCGGCTGTTCGAGAACCGGCCCGAACACATCGCGGATGTTGACCCCGGCCCAGGTCGGAACAATACTCGCACGCTGCACCACTCCTTCGCGGCTGACAGGGCCCGAGACGGAAACCCCAACCCCCAGGAGCCCCGCCATCGGCAGACCGTTCTCTTCGTAGCATTGGGCAATTGCTGACTTGGCGAGCTGGGCCGCCTGTTGCGGTTGGTAGTCCAGACCCATGGGGATAGTTTGTTCGGTAATGACAGAATGCGAGACGTCGGCGACAACGCACCGCATCTCATCGAGGCCTAGGTGGATCCCGATACAGGTGCCCGCAGCGGGATTGAGTGTCAATGTCGTCGCAGGCCTGCCGATACCCCTGATCCCGTCATGGGGGGTCGAGGATTCGATCACCATCCCGGACTTTCTCAAGCCATTGAGCGCGGTTGAAACCGTCGACCGCGCCAAACCGGTGATGCGGGTAATTTGCGACGCAGAAAGCACGCCGCGCTCACGTAGACATAGAACGATCAGGCTCTCCGGTGATGCGGAGGGTCTGTCGATCAGCCAATTTCTAAGCGAAGGTTTGTTCATGATGAGCACAAAGGACGTTGACTGATAGCTCAAATATGTCATCTTGGAAAGAACGGAGATTACTGCATCTCCGTCTGCGACGAGCTCAAATTGCGTCCACAGGCGGTCGATACGAACCGTAACATCACATGGGAGTGAAACGATGGAATACCTGAGGACGGCCCTTGCGGCCGCTACGGCGTACACCTTTGTTGCGGGAGCCGCGTTCGCAGAGCCCAAGACCAACCTGTTGCATCAATGGGCGACCGGATCGGACGCCCAGGCTATCGCCAAGCTCGGCGAGATGTTTACCGCCAAGGGTGGCACCTGGCAGCAGACCTCCATCGCGGGCCACACGGCCAACACGCTGGCGAAATTGCGCGCCGACGTGATCGCCGGCAATGCACCCCCCGCGGTGCAGCTCAAGGGACCCGAGATCGCCGAATGGAACGAGACCGGCATGACAGCCAATCTCGACGAACTGGCGACAGCGGAAAATTGGGAGAAGGTCGTCGCTCCCGAATTGCTGCCGGTGATGAAGCCGACCGGCAGCTGGGTAGCGGCGCCGATGAACATCCATCGCATCAACTGGCTGTGGGCATCGCCGAAGGTCATGCAGGAAGCAGGCGTCGCCGAAGTGCCGAAGACATGGACAGACTTCAACGCCGCCTGCGACAAGATCGTGGCGTCAGGCAAAATCTGCATCTCGCACTCGACCGCCGACTGGACCGATTCGACGGTCTTCGAGGTCGTGGTCTACGGAATGGATCTCGATCTCTTCAAGAAGGCCTTCGTCGAGGGTGACGTCGAGGCAATGCGCAGCGACGGCATGGTCAAGGCCTTCGAGCAGTTCCGCACGATGACGACGAAATATATGGACCCCGGCATGAACGGGCGCGACTGGGATACCATGTCGCATCTGGTCGGCCGCGGCGAGGCCGCTTTTCACATCATGGGCGACTGGACGCTCGGCCTGCTCACGGCCGGCGGCTTCAAGGAGGGCACCGACTATGTCTGCGCCCAGGCGCCGACTGATTGGGGCAAGCCGGGCTTCATCCTGAATTCCGACTCGGTCGTGTTCTTCCAGCAGAAGGATCCGGACTATGTCGAGGGGCAGAAACTGCTCGCCAGCACCATCCTATCGCCCGAGTTCCAGACGATTTTCAATCAGACCAAGGGCTCGATCCCGGCCCGTCTCGACGTCAATCTTTCGAACGGATTCAACCCCTGCCAGCAGCTCTCCCAGAAGGACCTGCAGGCGTCGATCGATGGCGGCACGCTTGTCCGTTCGATGGCGCATAACATGACGATCCCGCAGAAGGTGCGCGGTGCGATCATGGATACCGTCACTGAATTCGTCGCGACGCCGGATATGACCGCGCAGGACGCAGCTAGTGCCATGGCTGATGCGGCCGAAGCGCAGATGTGAAGAAGCTGCCGATGATGGCCGGGCGGCGGCGCGCCCGGCCTGACTTCGCCGGAGCAGCCGATGTCCACACATGACCTGACTGTACCGGTTGCGTCTCCCGCAACCCCGTGGCGGGAGCGCCTGGGCACGATGGTGCCCATTCTGGTGCTGGCGCCGTCGCTTGCGGCGAGTTTCATCTACGTCTTCGTCTTCACGATTTGGACGCTGTATCTCTCGCTCTCCAACTCGTCGCTGATGCCGACCTATGGGTTCGTCGGTCTGGACAATTATGCTTCGCTCTGGGCGAACCGGCGCTGGAACATCGCCTATACCACCCTCTTCCTGTTCAGCGGCTTCTATATTGTCGGCTCGATGGCCATCGGACTGCTTCTGGCGATCCTGATCGACCAGCGCGTTCGCGGCGAGGCGGTTTGGCGTACCATCTTCCTCTACCCGCTGGCGGTGTCCTTCATCGTCACCGGTACGGTGTGGAGCTGGCTCTACAATCCCGTCGACGGCATCCAAGGCTTCGTGCGGGGGCTCGGCTGGACCGACTTCAGCTTCGCCCTGACGGCCAACCGCAACACCGCGATCTATGCGGTGATCATAACCGGTATCTGGCAGTCGTCCGGCTTCGCAATGGCGCTTTTCCTGGCTGGCCTGCGGTCGGTCGATCCGGATATCGTCAAAGCAGCCCAGATCGACGGTGCGTCGGTTTCCCGAACCTATCGGAAGGTCATCCTGCCGACGATCGCCCCGATTTTTTTGGCGGTGGCGGTCATTCAGATCCAGTTCGCCATCAAGACGTTCGACCTGGTGGCGGCGTTGACGCGGGGCGGGCCAGGTGTGTCCACTACATTCCCGGCGATCTACGTCTACGACCTGATGTTCCAGCGCGGGCAGATCGGCGAGGGTGCCGCTGCGGCGATGATGATGCTCGCCGCCCTTGCGGTTGTGCTGGTGCCCTATTCCTTGTGGATCGTTTGGCGCAGGCGGGCGGAGGGCCGCAATGGCTGAAATTGCCCCCAACCCCCGGCATGATCCCGAAGCGGCGGCGGCTACGCGGCGATATTTCTGGAACCGCTTTCTTACCTATGCGGTGCTGACGCTTTTCGCTGTCATCTACCTGGCACCGCTGCTGGTCGTGGTCTTCAACTCGTTGCGGGAGCAGTCGGAGATTGCCCGCAACGGCCTCATCTCGCTGCCGCGCAGCTTCCGTCTCGATGCGTGGGCGGAGGCTTGGGGTACTTACTGCGTCAGCGGCACCTGCGAAGGCATGAAGCGCAATTTCTTCAACTCGCTCTGGATGACGATTCCCGCGACGGTCATCTCCACGCTTCTCGGCGCCATGAACGGCTATGTGCTGTCGAAATGGCGCTTCAAGGGCTCGGAAATTCTGTTCAATCTGATGCTGCTCGGCGTCTTCATGCCCGGCCAGATCTCGCTGATGCCGTGGGCGTTCCTGCTCGGCAAACTCGGCCTAACCAATTCGACATACGGGCTGGTCTTGATTCACGTCGTCCAGGGCATTTCGTTCACGACCCTGTTCTGCCGCAATTTCTACGTCAGCATACCGGACGACCTCATCAAGGCGGCACGCATCGACGGCGCCGGCTTCTGGCGGATTTTCCGCAAGATCATCCTGCCCCTGTCGCCGCCGATTTTGATCGTCACCGTCATCTGGCAATTCACGGGCATCTGGAACGAGTATCTGTTCGGGGTCGTCTTCACCTCCGGCC
The DNA here is from genome assembly GCF_053848065.1 of Mesorhizobium sp. BHscii. Classification (NCBI taxonomy): domain Bacteria; kingdom Pseudomonadati; phylum Pseudomonadota; class Alphaproteobacteria; order Hyphomicrobiales; family Phyllobacteriaceae; genus Mesorhizobium; species Mesorhizobium sp. BHscii. Next base: position 24,720 of record NZ_JBSPKW010000009.1, read on the forward strand.
AGCAGCAGCCGATTACGGCGGCATTGGTCGCGCTCACTGCCGGCGGCACGACCGCACGTGCTTACGATGTGATGAGCGCAGCCGTGCTGATCGGCGCGCTGCCGCCGTTGCTGATCTACCTGTTCGGTGGAAAATACTTCGTGCGCGGCCTGACGCAGGGCGCCATCAAATGAGGCATCGCCCATGTCCGCGCTGATGATCCGCGACCTTCACAAGAGCTATGGCGGCCTCGAGATTCTGGCCGGCATCAATCTCGAGGCGCGGACCGGGGAATTCATCGCCCTTGTCGGTCCCTCCGGCTGCGGCAAGTCAACCTTGCTCGCCATGATCGCCGGCCTGGAAACCGTCACGTCGGGTGAGATCTGGATTGGCGACCGACTGGTGAACTCCGTGCAGCCCAAGGACCGCGACATAGCGATGGTGTTCCAGTCATACGCCCTCTATCCCACCATGACGGTGCGCCAGAACATCACCTTCGGCATGGAAAGCCGAGGCGTGCCCAAAGCGGAGCAGGCAGAAGCGGTAAAGCGGGTTGCCGCACTCCTGCAGATCGAGCAGTTGCTCAACCGCAAGCCCGGGCAATTGTCGGGTGGCCAGCGGCAGCGCGTTGCGATGGGGCGCGCCCTGGTACGCGACCCGAAGCTGTTTTTGTTTGATGAGCCCTTGTCCAACCTCGACGCCAAGCTGCGCGTGGACATGCGCACCGAAATCAAGAAGCTTCACCACCGCGTCGGCAAGACGACTGTGTACGTCACCCACGATCAGGTCGAGGCGATGACGCTCGCGTCCCGCATTGCGGTGATGAACCAGGGCTCGGTGCAGCAGTTCGACACGCCGAAGCGGATCTATGACCGGCCGACCAACATGTTCGTAGCCGGTTTCATGGGATCGCCGGCGATGAATTTCATCCCCGCCCGGCTTACCGGCACAACCAGCATCGCGGTGCGCGCTGCTGACGGCAACGACGCCACTCTTGCCCTTGCCGCTCCGCTGCCTGTCGGTGCGCCAAAGGACGTGGTGCTGGGTGTTCGGCCCGAACACATCTACCGCTTCACGACCGACTTGAAGTCGCGCAAACCGGCTGTGCAGTCGATGCAGGCGCCCGTCGAACTGGTTGAACCGACCGGGGCCGAGACACTTGCCGTCCTCAGGCTAGGCGACCTGGAGATCACTGGCCGTTTCGAGCCGGATGACGCTCCCATCATGGGCGAGACGATAACGCTCGGCATCGACATGTCGCGCGCCTGTCTGTTCGATCCAACAACCAAGGCGCTTCTGTGATCTGATGTCCAAACAATTCGCGACTTATCCGAGCTTGACCGATCGCGTCGTGCTGATCTCCGGCGGTGCCTCCGGGATCGGGGCCGATATGGTCCGTGCTTTCGTGGCGAATGGCGCCCGCGTGAGCTTTCTCGATGTGCAGGATGAACCCGCGGAGGCATTGGTGCGCGAGCTCGGTGGTACCGCCAAGCAGGCGCCGTTGTACCTCCACTGCGACGTGACCGACGTCGCTGCGCTGCAGGCGTCGGTCGAAGGCGTACGCGCGCAGCTTGGTCCGGTCGCCGTTCTGGTGAACAACGCTGCCGATGATCATCGCCATGCGGTTGACGCGGTGACAGCCGAATATTGGGATCGCAGCTTCGACGTCAATCTCCGGCATCACTTCTTCGCCGCGCAGGCGGTGCATCCGCATATGAAGGAACTCGGCTTCGGCTCGATCATAAACTTCTCTTCTATCGCCTGGCGTTTCGGGGCGGACCAGATGGTGGCTTATGCCACCGCCAAAGGCGCTGTGGTGGCGCTGACGCGCGCGCTGGCGCGGTCGTTCGGATCCGACAACATCCGCGTCAATGCAGTCGAACCCGGCGCTGTCATCACCGAGCGGCAGCGCGCGTTGTGGTTCAAGACGCAGGACGCGATCGACCAGACGGTGCAGCGGCAATTGATCCGCCGCGTCCTGCTGGGCGAAGAGATTGCACGGACCGTGCTCTTCCTTGCCGCCGATGACAGCCGCATGATCACGAAGCAGTCCATCGCCGTGGATGCGGGTCTGCGCTGATGCGATCGCTTCCACATCTTTCAAAGGGACTACCAAATTGATGCTTCGTCTCGGCCTCAATCCTTACGGACTGACCTACCATCTCGGCTTGCAGGGCCGCGGTACGCCGAGGCACAATCCGGATGGGGCGGGGCTGGAAGGCTTCATAGCGCTCGCGCAGGAACTCGGCGCACGCACGCTCGAGATCTACGAACCGTGGTTGACCGATTTGCCGGACGCCGAGGTCGTCGACCTGCGCAGGCGTCTGACCGCGCAAGACATCGTCCCGGTGGTAAGTGGCGGACTTCTCGTGGCAGGTCCGTTGGACAACGCATTTCGGGCTGCGCGCCTGCTCGAGGCGACAACGATCCGTATCGCACTGACCCCAGTCCTGTGCGGCGACCGCAACGTCTGGGGCGCGAAATGGAGCGAGTTCAACGCGACGATCCGCGCTGCCTTGACGGAATGGGGACCGCGTGCGGCGGCTGAGGGCCGCGTGCTCGGCATCGAGAACCATCAGGATTTCGGCAGCGACGAACTGGTCGCGTTCTGCGAACTCGGCGGGCCCGGTGTGGGCATTACCTACGATACAGGCAACGCGTTCCCTGTCGGCGAGGCACCGCTTTCCTTCACCCGGCGGATCGCGCCGCATGTCCGCCACGTTCACCTCAAGGACTATCGCGTGCAGTTCACGGATGAGGGCTACCGTCTGGTCCGCTGCGCGATCGGCGATGGCGCCGTGCCATTCGCTGAACTGGCAGCCATCCTCGCCGAGCACCATGATACGCTGACGGCCGTGCTCGAGCCAGGCGCGCTGGAGGCCCGTCACGTTCGCTGTCTCACCGACGACTGGTGGAACGGATATACGCCGAAGACCGCGCGCGAGTTCGCGGCCTGCCTGAGTGCTGCGCGCGTGAACCGTCTTGCGGACGACGCCGACTACCGGACGCCATGGGAGCGCGACGATGACGGCGCGCTCGTTTCGTATGAGCTCGACATGATCCGGCGCAGCGCCGCCAACATGAAGAAGTTCGATTTCATTGCAATGGAGAAATCAGCATGACTGCCCGAGAACTCAGCGGCCTGACTGCCTTCGTGACTGGCTCGGGACGCGGCCTCGGCCGTGTGATGGCCGAACGCTTGGCCGAACTTGGCGCAAACGTCGCTATTCACGATCTCGATTGGACCCGGCCATCCCAATATGGCGAATTCGCAGACCTCGGCGAATCCGCCAGGGGTTTGGAAAGGCATGGGACACGAGTGACCGCGGTCACGGGCAACATCGGCGACAAGCAAGCCGTCGCCGAAATGAAGAGGAAGATCGAGGCGGACCTCGGCGATGTGCATGTTCTGGTCAACTGCGCCGGCGGCGACATCGGCGCCAAGGGGGTAAAGCCCAGTCCCAACAACGCGCTCGACATCGACTATGATGACATCAAGGTTCTGACCGAGAACAATCTTATCGGTACGATGCTGGTCTGCCAGGCGTTCATTCCGCCTATGGTCAAGCGCGGCTCAGGCTCGGTGATCAACATTGCCTCGGCGGCAGCGCATATCGGATGCTCGCCGGAGGTGGTCTACTCCACGCTTAAGGCTGCCGTCGTCCATTATACGCGCTGCCTGGCCAAGGAATTGATCGACGATGGCGTGCGCATCAATGCGGTGAGCCCCGGCGCCACCAAGACGGCACGCTTCCAGGCGAGCCGCGTCGTCGATCCGGAGCGTATGGACTCAAGCAAGAAATCGCTGAACCGATATGCCGAGCCCGAAGAGATCGCCGAAGCGGTCGCCTTCCTCGCCGGTCCGCGCGCGCGCTTCATCAATGGGCAGGTCATTCGCGTCGATGGCGGTTTCACCATCTTCCCAGGTTAAAGCGCGGCCGTTCACACCGGAAACTGTCGGGCTGAGCGCACCCCAATGAACAGGGCCACGACGGCCCATTGCCGACCTTACTTCGCCGCTGGGTTGCGACGTGCTCGCGGAGCCCAGGGATCGACGGTGAATTTCGGCAACACGACAATTCTCTTGGCGACACGCTGACGTTACAGCCCGCCTGTATGCACCCACGCAATGGCTCAGATTTGTCTGGGTTCGGTCTACTCGGCGCCCTGAAAGCGAAGATTTCCGGATCGAGGCGCTTGGGCCACCGTGCGCCTGGGCAGAGCGAACCGGTGCGGTCTTTAAGCTCAAGAGGCGCAACATTAGAGGGGAACAGATGAGGCAAGAGAACGACATTCAGAAGTTGGTGCGCACGCTGCGTGCTCGAGCACCTGACGACGCGGCTGAATTGCTAGCCCGAGAGTCTCCCGAGTTCATCCGCGACGCACTAAAGTTGTTACCGGATAGGCACGCCCGGAAGGTGGCGGAGTATTTGCCACCGCAAAGGAGGCCCATCAAAACTCATACCGACGGAAAGGATCTCGCGATCCCCGAGGCAATCGTCGAGCTGATGGACCCGATCCCCGCCAGCGTTGCTGTCGGGACGACGGTAGCCGCCGCGGTCGAGGCCGTCAGGCGCGCGCAGGTGCCGACCGAGTTGACTTACCTCTACATCACGGACGAGGGCGATAAATTGGTTGGCCTGGTGGTCTTGCGCGATCTGATGCTGAGCGAGGCCGACGCGACGGTGGATCAGATCATGCTGGCAAGTCCGTTCGCCCTTCACGTCGATATGCCTTTGAGCGAAGCCTGCAAGGCGGCGGTACGCCGTCACTACCCTGTCTATCCTGTGGTGGACGCGGAGAACCGGCTGCTCGGGCAGGTTCGCGGCTGGCGGCTGTTCGAGCAGCAAATCATCGAGATTTCTGCCCAGCCTGGCCAGATGGTGGGTGTCCAGAAGGAGGAGCGTTCTTTCACGCCGCTGTTTTCAGCCTTCTTGAAACGTCATCCGTGGCTGCAGCTCAACCTGCTGACGGCCTTCATAGCCGCTTTCGTGGTCGGCTCGTTCACAGGCACGATCGAGAAGATCGTCGCCTTGGCGGCGTTCCTCCCGGTGTTGGCCGGACAGAGCGGAAACACCGGCTGCCAGGCGCTGGCTATTACGCTGCGTGGCCTCGCCTTAGGGGATGTGGACAAACGACCGAAGCTGCACCTGGTGCTGAGGGAGGGAGCGCTCGGGATCGCCAACGGCCTGCTCGTCGGTCTCGTGGCGGCCGCGGCCATGTGGTTCTACGCCTCGCAGCAACCGGAGTCGGCATCCCAGGCGCCCATGCTGGCACTTGTGATCCTGCTCGCCATGTCCGGATCGTGCCTCATGTCCGGGATCTCCGGCGTGCTGATCCCGTTGGGCCTGCGGCGGGTCGGCGCCGATCCGGCCGTGGCTTCCGCGATCTTCCTTACCACGGTGACCGATATTGTAGGCATGGGCCTGATGCTGGGGCTGGCCACTACGCTCGTGCTGTAGTGGGTCGCGGCCGCGGACGCGTGCCGACATTAAGGATGGCGTTGGCGGGATCACCGCCGTGAGGTTGTAGGGGCTTTGAATGGTGGTTGAGCAGGTTGGGACACAGACGGATTTTGCGCGCCGCTTGAGCGCCGGGCTGGGCGTTCTGGCCCAGGAACTGACCGCAGGTGTGACGACGGCTGGCGTAGCGCTTCCAATGTGCATCTCCTCCGGCGTCCTTGCCCTTTCGCCGCTCGGCGAGGATCGGGTGGCGGAAGGCGCGCTTGCCGGCGTCATCGCGGCCATTGCCGGCGGCATCGTCGCTTCCGTGTTTCAACGGTCGTCCTTCGTGACGACCATGCCCAGCAACTCACTGATCCAGGCCAGCCTGCTGGGATCCCTGCTCGTCGCTCTCGACGGCAACACGACCCAGGCGCTGCTTGCCTTCGTCGGATGCGTGATGCTGGCCGGCTTTTGGATGATCTTCATCGGGGCGACCGGACTCGCCCGAATCGTCAAGCTTGCCCCCCACCCGGTTGTCGCCGGGTTCATCTCGGGGGTTGGCATCCTGATCATCAAGAGTCAGACCCCGGTGCTTCTCGCGGTCTCGTCCTGGAGCGGGGTCGCAGCGGCAGATTTCAGCCTCGCCACTCTGACAAGACTTCCCTTTGGTCTTGCGCTGATCGCGACCATGGTGGTGATCACGCGACATGCACCCAGGATTCCGGCGCTGCTTGCCGGCCTGCTGATCGGCTATCTGATCTACCATGCTGCCCGTCTGTGGGCGCCCGGCATTGAGCTCGGCCCCGTTGTCGGCACGATCGATCTGGGCGGTTGGGCGCCGATAGGCCTACACGACGCTGCCATCGCACTCCGGCTCGGGTTCGGAGATATCTGGTGGACCCTGATCGCCGGCTCGTTGACCCTGGCGATCGTGGGAACGCTTGACACGGTCTTCACCCTGCGCACGGCGCGCAATCTGGCTGACATTCAGATCGGTCCGGACCGCGCCCTTGTCGGGCTGGGCATCGCCAACCTTGTCTCCCCTATTATGGGCGGGCTGTTCGTCTCCACGTCAGCCTCGCTGACTGCCGCCAACCATCGTGCCGGTGGGCGCACGCGCGCCTCGACATTTGCGAGCCGGGCGGTGCTGCTTGCGGCCATCCTTGCGTTCCCGGGTCTGATCTTCTCGATGCCGCTGGTTGTGCTGGCCGCCATTCTGGTTTTCGTCGGCATCAATACCATAGACCGTTGGGCGCTGCGGACCGCGCGCCAGGCACTCTTCGGCAAGGATGCGACGGGCCGCATCCAGGCACAGCGCAATATCGGCGTAGTCGCTACGGTGGCGCTCGCCACAGTGCTTGGCCAACCCGTTGTCGGCGCCGTGGTCGGCGTGGCGCTGGCCTGCATCGTCTTCATGATCGAAATGAACCGGCCCGTGGTGCGGCGAAAGGAGATAGTCGGCAAGACGCGCTCCAGGCGCATCCGTTCCACAGCTCAGAACGAGTTGCTGGCGGCCCACGAGCGGGAGCTTGCAGTCTTCGAGCTGCAGGGGGTGCTATTCTTTGGCAATGCCGATGAGCTCGCGGAGGAGATCGACCGGCTGCCCATCGCCGTGCGGGTGATCATTCTCGATTTCCGCGCCGTCAGCGACATCGACGCCTCCGGCGCATTGACATTGCAGCAGATCGCCGCTCGGTGCGCCAGGCGTGGTCAGCGGTTGTTCTTCAGTGACCTCAAGGATGCCCAGGTTCTGGAGGAGTGCACGTCGCAACCTAATGGACCGAATATCTACCCCGACCTCGAAACAGCGCTGGAGCGCTTCGAAGAGGAAATCGTGCAGCGGACCGACAGTGCAGCCCGCTCCGTGATAGAGGTGCCACTCGAACGCACCGATTTCGGCATGACCACGCAGCCGGAAGATTTGAAGGTGCTGATGAGCTATCTCGACCGCGTCGAATTCCCGAAGGGCGCAGTGCTGTGCCGCGCTGGCGATCCGGCGGACCGACTGTGGATGCTGACGCGCGGCTGTATCAGCGTCTGGGTAACTACGCCTGGTGGGCGGCGCCGGCTGGCGAGCATCGGGGCTGGATGCACAGTGGGGGAAATGGGTTTCCTGACCGAGCGACCACGCTCGACGGACGTGATCGCCGACGAGGACGTTGTTGCCCATAAGCTGACCTCGTCGGCGTTCAACAAGATAACAAAGGCCAGGCCGCACATTGCGCAGGCCGTCCTGAGAAGCATCGCCCGCCAGCTCTCCGACCGCTTGCGCAACGCGACGGAAGACCTTCGGATGAGCTACATGTGACACTTGATGCGTCAGGCGGCGACCAGATATGCGCAGAATCGCGCAAACAATATTGATCTTGTCGGCTGCGCGATCCACGGCTGATTATGATTTGGCTTAGTTGCCGTTTGTAGCGAATACTTGCTCGAAGTCCAGCAAGCTGAGAAGATGCTTGGCCAACCAGGGTAGCCGAAATGCGAATGAACCCGATAGTTTGTTGCGCAGCTGCAACAGCTGCTGAAGACTCGGAAGGTTTTGTGACAGTTCTGTCGATTTTTTTCGTGCAGGCGTGCTAGATCGCTGCACTAGTCGGGTTGGGGTGGGTTTCTCGGCATGCATTCCTCGTTTTCAATGATCTTCGGCTTCGCCGCGGCGCTGCTTTGCACCGGCATATCGCCGGCCGGCGCACAAGGTCTCTATCCGGCCTATGACGATGCTTTTTCAGCCCGCATCGCCAGTCCGGCCGATAACGGAACGCTCGCCCAGTTCGTCACGGTTGCCGTCAACGCCGGGCAGTACGATCAGGCGATCTCGTCGGTCGAGCAGTATCTCATCAAATATCCCCGCGATGCCCGCGCCCGGCTTGCGGCCAGCCGGTTGTACTATCATGTCGGCTCCTATGAATTGGCCCGGCGGCAGGTGCAGTACGGCATCGAGGTCGGGGGCCTGTCCGCGGCTGAGCAGCAGGAAGCTGTTCGCCTGCTTGCCCGCATCGAGAGCGCGTTGCGTGGCGTCACCTGGGAACTCGCCCTGACCGGCGGCGTGTTCAGCGCATTCACCGATTTTGAGTCCGGCGGGGCCCAGGACGACGACAGCTTCGTCTCGCCCTATGGGCGGGCGGAAGGCTTTGTGCGATGGGACCTCGGCACGCCAAGTGCCGACGCTCTCGTTCTTTCAGGGTCGTTGACGGCGACACAGCGTTTTTTCACGGCAGACCTGTCGGTTCCGGGTAGCAAGGAGACTTTCATCCACGGCAACGCCGCGATCACCTGGGACAAGGGGCTGCCCAACAGTGGGATCGATTCGCTGCGCCTGCTGCTTTCGGCGTTTACCGTTACAGATCGTTTCGACAGCGATATCCACGAAACCGGCATCGGCCTCAGTGGACGCTTTCTTGTGCGCCCGACCGTGGAGACGACCCTTTTTGCAGGCGGCGGCTACATCGATCTAAGCGCCTCGCAAGGCATTTTCGCCGATAGCAGGGTCTTCTATGAGGCAGGCGGCAGCTACCGCTTCCGCAATGGCCAGGCGCTCGGATTGCGCCTGGTCGGCTCGAATGACTTCGCCTCCGGATCTGGCGAAATCGGCCACAGCTACATGGGCGAGATCCGCTACGGCGGCCTGTTGATGAACGTACCGGATCTTTTCGCATGGTCGCACCAGGTCGCCTTCTCGGCCGGCCACAGCGACACTCCCGATCTGTCCGTTGGCATCGGCACAAATATCAAGAGCGACTTCTGGCGCATTGCCTCGGAAAGCGATTTTCAGCTCACGGAGTCGCAGAAGATCAGCGTCGATCTCGCCTATCGCGAAATCAACTTCGACGTCGCCAGCCGCGACCGAAAATCGTTCGAAATGCTCATGAGCTACACGTTGACGCTCAATTGAAAGAGGCCGCGATGAGGACCCCGTACCGTCAGATCGCCATTTATGTCGCCTGCCTTGGCTTTGCGGCACCATCCGCCGCTGAAACGATCGGGTCGATGACGGCCTACCAGACCAACATCGTCCGCAATGACAGCGGGACGATGAGTGTCGGTGCCGGCGTCGAACTCGGCGATCAGTTGCGCAGCAATCCCACTGGTCTTGGAATGTTGGTGTTCCGGGACGAATCGAGCGCCAAGATTGGTCCGAACACCAGCCTGACGATCGATGAATTCGTCTACAATCCGGGCTCCGGATCGGGAAAGATCGACGTCGGGATGAACAGCGGCCTGGCCCGTTTTTATGGCGGCCAGATTTCCAAAGGCGGCGTCATGCAGGTTGCGACGCCGCATATGGTGCTCGGGGCCAGAGGCGGCATCATCGAAGTGCTGGTGGCAGCCGGCCAGACCGTCGGCATACTGCGCGCCGGCCGCATGACCTGCACGATGAATGGCAAACGGCTGGTCATCACCAACCCGGGCTACGCCTGCACATCGGAAAATGGCAAGCTGCTGACCGGCTACGGCGGAATCGACACGTTCCCGATATTGGACAGCATCGACCGGATAGCCGGCACCGGTCTGCCAGGCGCACCGGGTCCTGGATTGGACGTAAGCGCGATTTGTGCGTCGGCACTCGGCGGCTCGCTCAAAGCCTGCGAGTCCACCGACGGCGCATTGCCAGGCGTGGTCATGGAGTTCCCCGACAGCCTAACGCCACCCGTGGGCGGCGGCGGGGATAACGGTGGGTGTGAGGGTGAGGGTTGCTGCTATCCAGACTGCAGGTAGACCCGCCCGACCGGCATGAGCCCCGTGTTCGATTGGCGGCAAGCTGCCAGGCGCAAAATATCCGGTCTCGTGGTCGTGCTCTTGCTGCTCGCTTGCCATTTGGCTTTCGACGGGCCGCTGTCGCGCCTGCGCGAACGCACGTACGACTTCTACCAGTTTCTCGCCCCGCGCCAGGCGACGAGCAATCCTGTCGTGATCGTCTCGATAGACGACGCCAGCCTCAAGGCACATGGGCGATGGCCTTGGAACCGTGGCCTTTTGGCTGATCTGGTCGATGGCATCAGCGGGTCTGGTGCCGCGGTGATCGGGCTTGCGCTGGTGCTGCCCGAGGCCGACACCTCGCCTGACGGTATCGCCGGAGACAAGCGCCTGGCAACGGCGCTGTCGAAAAACCGGACGGCGCTTGCCGTCAGCCTGGGCAACGAGGCGACGGTTTCAGAAGCAGAGCCCAAAGCCGGCTGGTCGATTGTCGGGCAAGTACCCGACACACTTCCCGGCTTCACCGGCCTGACCGGCTCGCTTGCCGAATTCTCGAGCGCCGCTGCGGGCCTCGGCGTAATTCGCACCTTGCCCGATACCGACGGCGTACTACGCCATGTGCCGCTGCTCTGGCTCCGAAATACGGCTCAAGGCGTTCAGCTCTGGCCGTCCTTCGCGCTCGAACTCCTGCGCCTCTACGCCGGAGAGAACGGCTACGTAGCCCGGATGAATGCCGCCGGGTTTGACGCGCTCAGGATGGCCGGGACCATCGTGCCACTCGAGCCGCAGGGCAGCATCCGCCTCTGGGAAACCGACACCAATACGCCACGCATATCTGCCGGTAGTATTCTTTCGGGCCGCGGCGATCCGCTGCTGCGGAACGCCATCGCCATTGTCGACCTGTCGGCCGTGGGATTGACGCAGTACCTGCCAACCCCGACGCGTCCGGCGCGACCAGGCGTGGACATCCACGCTGATGCAATCGGCCAGATGCTTGCCGCGCGCTATCTTGCAGAGCCGACGCAAGCGCGTACGCTGGAGCGGCTGTGGTTGGTCCTCAGTGGCATCGTTTTCATCGGACTTTCGGGAGTTCTCGCCCAGCGTGTCATGCTTGGCGCCCTCGCTCTGGCGCTCCTTGTTGCCACGCCCTTCGCGTTCGGCGCTCTCGAATACAGCCTGCAGGGTAAGCTCTACGACCCACTACAGCCAGCGCTTGCGACGATCCTCTTAGCAGGCTTCGAAGGCTATGTCCTCTACAGGCGCAGCGAGCAGCGCCGGTCCACCCTGGCACGGCAGTTTTCCCAATATCTGTCGCCCTCCGTGGTGCAGCGCCTCGCAAATTCGGATACCGAAGCGATCCTGTCCGGAGAGAAGCGCGAGATCACAATCCTGCTGAGTGACATACGCGGCTTCACGGCGATGAGCGAACAACTCGATGCACAAGAAATCGCAAAGGTGGTCAATCACTTCCTCGGCCTCGCGACCGATGAGATACTCAAGCGCGACGGGACCATCGATAAGTTCATGGGCGATGCCGTGCTAGCCTTCTGGAACGCGCCGCTTGACCAGCCAGATCATCGCGAGCGTGCGCTCGAAGCGGGGCTTGCCCTGATCGAACGGGTGAAGCGCGAAAACGCCGCGTTCACGGCGCGCGGGCACCCCTCTATCCAAATCGGCGTCGCTATCGAGACTGGCATCTGCTCCGTCGGGAATTTCGGCTCCGAACGGCGCTTCGATTACACCGCGATCGGCTCGCCGGTGAACCGCGCGGCACGGCTCGAGTCAACCACCAAAAAGCTGAGGATCCCTCTGGTGCTTGGTCCCGGATTTGCGCAAGGAGCATCGATGCCGGTTGTGCAGGCAGGCGCCTTTGAACTCCAAGGCTTCAAGGGCGAGGTGTCGATTTTCACCGTTCCGGAGATACACCCCTCGTCACAATCCGCCAAGGAAGTCGTGTGATGTTTGGCACCGGTTCAACTCGCCATCTCATTGGCCGGCGAGCGAAAGCCAAGGGCGGCGGAAATACGATGGGCGGCCCGGGCTACCATATCGCCCAGTTCGCTTATGCGCTCTTCCGGCACCCGGTTTTCCGGGGCAGCGATGTTCAGCGCCGCGATTATCTTGCCCGGTGCCACGAACACCGGTGCGGTGATCGAAATCAGATCGTCGTTGATCTCGCCGCGACTGACGAAAAACTTCGCCTTGCGGATTTGCTCGAGCCCGCCCCTTAGAAGCCGAGGATCGGTCACAGTTTTTTTGGTGAAGCGCTTCAACGGGCCGGAAAGAATGGCCTCGCGCTCCTTATCATCCATATGGGCCAGGAACGCCTTGCTCGAACCGGCATGTAGCGGACGCCGGCGGCCGACAATCGCATTGACGCGAAGGTCCCGCTTCGGCTCCCATTTGGCGACGCAAAGGCTTTCCTGGTCATCGCGGATTCGCAGCTGGGTGGTTTCGCCGATCTCCTGACCGAGTTCTTCCAGAACAGGGTTTGCAATGCGGATCAGGTCCATCTGTTCGCTGGCGGCGTGGCCGAGCATCAGCGCGGCGAGGCCGAGACGATAGCCTTTTCCATCCGATGACCGCGCCAGCAGACCGCGTCGCACCAGCGTCTGCAAAAGCCGGAAAGCACGTGCCTTGCTGTCGCCAGAACGCCGCGCGATTTCGGAAACGCCAAGATCGGCCTCTCCGGCCACAGTCTGCAGCAAGCTGATCGCGCGATCGACGGAATCGACTGTGTACCGGGTGTCTGCCTGATCGGTCATTTCTCGTTTCCTCGCCAAAACTCTCATGCTGAAGCCTAAACGAGAAAATTTGTCTCGTCTAGTGAAACAACGGTTTATCTGTATTGACAAACGGAGGAGCTTTAGTTTCAACTCGCCGTCAGGAAGGAGGCCGGCACCGTCAGCGGATCCTAGGCTGGGCTCGATGATGGCAAGCGGCAGCAGAAAAGAACTCCTCCGACGGACCTATCCAGAGTGGACACGGAGAGAACCAATGATGAACCGGACAATATCGCGCCGTGCGCTGATGCAATGGGCGCTCGGGGGTGCCGCTGTCTTGCAAGGCATTAGCTGGACGGGGTTTGCCCAGGCCGCGGCAAATGGCCAGCTGCGGATCGGCATGGCTGCTCCGCCGACGACGCTAGACCCGCATCTGAAGAGCAATGCGCCGAACAACGCGCTTGCCACCCACATCTACGACACGCTTGTCATCAACGACGAGAAATCGATCTCCAGACCGGGGCTCGCGACGGCCTGGCGCGTGGTCGACGACACCCATTGGGAGTTCGACCTGCGGCCCGACGTGCGCTTCAGCGACGGCGAGCCGCTCACCGTAGACGACATCGTCGTCTCATTCGACCGGGCCAACACCATCGAAAGCACGGCGTCGTTCCGGACCTACACGCGCAACATCAACTCGATCACCTCGCCCCAACCCGGCAAGCTTCTCATCGAAACCAAACAGCCGGAGCCGCTTCTGCCCAACTCCCTCAGTCGCATTCGCATCATCCGCGCCAAGTTCAAGGATACCCCTAGCGATCAGTTCAACAACGGCACCGCGGCGATCGGCACCGGCCCGTATGTGCTGAAGGAATATGTTTCCGGCAACCGTATCGCGCTTTCCGCCAATCCAAACTACTGGGGACCGAAGCCTGCTTTGCCGGACGTCGAGCTCCGCATCGTCACCGATGCCGGCGCGCGGCTTGCCAACCTGCTCGCCGGCGATCTCGATCTCGTTGAACAGGTGCCCTACGAGGGTGTTGCTCGCGTCGAAAAAGACGAGCGCTTTCACATCATTCGCGGCGTCTCGAGCCGGGTCGTCTTCTTCTCGCTGGACACGTTCCGGGACGTCACGCCCTTCATCACTGGCAAGGACGGCAAGCCGCTCGACCGCAACCCGCTGAAGGATCTGCGCGTGCGGCAGGCGCTGTCCATGGCGATCGACCGCAGCGCCATTGTGGAGCGCCTGATGCAGGGCAATGCCATTGTCGCTTCGCAGTTTCTGCCTGCCGGCGCCCCGGGCACCTCGGCTGCCATCAAACCCGTTCCATTCGACGCTGCAAAAGCCAAGGCCCTGCTCGCCGAGGCTGGCTACCCCGAGGGCTTCCGACTGACGATCCACGGGCCCAATGATCGTATCGTCAACGATTCGAAGATCGTGCAGGCCGTGGCCCAGATGTTCTCCCGCATCGGCCTGGAAGTCAGCGTCGAGGTCATGCCCTGGTCGGTTTATGCCGACAAGGCGGATGCCCATGAGTTCAGCATCAATCTGGACTCCTGGGGCGTCAACACGGGCGAAACCTCTAACCCGATGACAGCGCTGGTCGCGACGCAGAACCCGGATGCCGGTATGGGTATTGCCAATTCGGGCCGCTACTCCAACCCCGATCTCGATGCCAAATTGGCTGTGGCGAAGCGGACGCTGGACGATGCCAAACGCGAAAAGATGCTCTCGGAGCTCAGCGAGATCGTCTTCAACGACGTCGCTGTGATTCCGATGCACCACGAGGTCCTCGTCGTGGCTGCCCGGAAGGACCTTCAGTTCACGACGCGGGCCGACCAGTATACGCTGGCGATGAATGCCAAGACTGTCTGAGGAGTTGTAGACTTGACGAGCATCGCCACGGGATCCGTCGCGGATCGCGGTCGCGCTACATACGATCTTGGCGCGACCGCCATCTTTGCTTCCAAATCAGACCCACGCTTCCACTATTGCCTGTATGTACCGCCCGCGGTTGGGGAAGGCGCCCAAGTCGACCTGCTGGTGGCCGTCCATGGCACTGGCCGCACCTCGTTCCTGGGTTTCCGCGACGCGTTCGCCGAGTTCGGACGCTGGAACGACTGCGCCATCTTGTGCCCGGTGTTTCCAATGGGCGTTCTCGGCGACGACGCCCGCAGCGGATACAAATACATGATCGAGGGCGACATCCGCTACGATCAGGTGCTGCTCGCCATAGTCGAGGAAGTTGTCGCGAAATACCGTCAGGACTGGACCCGTTTCGCCATGTTCGGATTTTCCGGCGGCGGGCACTTCACCCATCGCTTCGCCATCCTCCATCCCGACAGGCTCTGGGCGGCGTCGATCGGTGCGCCAGGCTCGGTGACCTTGCTCGATCCCACGCGGGACTGGTGGGTGGGCATTCGCGACCTGGCGGAGAGGTTCGGCATCACCTTCGACGCCGCAGCGCTGGCAAAAGTGCCGGTCCAGATGATCGTCGGCGATGCCGACCTGGAGACCTGGGAAATCACGCATGTCCAAGGCAGCACCCATTGGATGCCGGGCGCCAACGATGCAGGACAAACGAGGCCGGAACGCCTCAGGACGTTGTGTCGATCGTTCGAGGAAGCCGGTGTGCGCGTACGCTTTGATTTGTTGCCCGGGGTATCCCACGAACGCGACGCGGTTCTCGATCCGGTCAAGGATTTCCTGGCCCAGGCGCTCAAGGAACGACGGAACGCCTCAAGATGAACGCAATGATCGTTGCGCCGCAGCCGGAGGCGGTCGAGGCGGGCGCGCTGGTGCTCAAACGCGGCGGCAACGCCGTCGATGCGGCGATCGCCTGCGCTTTTATGCAAGGCGTCGTCGACCCTCAAATGGCCGGCATCGGGGGGTTTGGCTCGATGCAGGTCTACATGCCGCGACGCGGCGTGCACGAGGTGCTTGAATTCTACGCCAGGGCGCCGCTCAAAGCATCGCCTGAAATGTGGAGCGACCTCCTGGTCGGCCAGTCTCGCGATGGCTTCGCCTTTCTGCTGGAAGGCGGCATCAGCGAGATCGGCTACCTCGCCGTCTGCACGCCGGGCAGTATCAAGGGTTATGCCGAGGCGCTGGCGAGATATGGCACTTTTGAATGGGCCGACGTCGTCGCACCCGCCGCCACGCAGGCCAGGCGAGGCTTCATGGTCCGCCCGCATGTCCACTGGTATTGGTCGCAGGACGGCGTCGATACCGGCGAAGTGCGGACGCTTGACAAGCTGCGCTTCAGCAACACGGGGCGCGCAATCTATTTTCGCTCTGACGGCACGGTGAAGCTGCCAGGTGACGTCGTAGTCAACACCGATCTCGCTCAAACGCTCGAGCGCATCGCGGCGGCCGGTCCCGACATTTTCTACAAGGGCGAGATCGCCGAAGAAATCGCCGCCGACATGGCCGCCAACCGAGGCCTCATCGGGACGGATGATCTGGCGTGCTACGAGCTCTCTACCGCGCAACCGCTCTGGGGCGAGTATCGCGGCTACGATATCGCGACCAGCCCGCCGCCCGCCAGCGGCATATCCATGCTGCAATTGCTCCACATCCTCGCGCATTTTGATGTCGGAGCCATGGAGCATGGCGGTGCCGAGCACATCGTCCTGCTGGCAGAGGCGATGAAGCGCATGACCATCGACAAGGACCGCCACCTCGGCGATCCTGCCTATGTTGACGTGCCGATCGGGCGGCTGCTGTCCCGCGATTATTGCGGCGGGCTTGCCGCCGAGATCAAGGCTGGGCTGCGCGCCAGCATCGAGCGCGTCGACGACCGTTCGCCGCGCGAGACGACTCATATTTCGGTGGTCGACCGGGAGGGCAACGCCGTCGCCTTGACCCACACGCTGGGCAGTCCGTCGGGGGCGATCACCGATGGCTTGGGTTTCATGTACAACGGAACGATGAGCCGCTTCGACCCAAGGCCGGGCAGGGCCGGATCGCTGGCTCCCGGCAAGCGGCGGGCCAGCTCTGCGGCGCCCACCATCGTCTTCAAGGACGACCGGCCCGTGATCGTCATGGGAGCGCCCGGCGGCAGCTATATCGCGCCGTCCATGGCGCAGGGCCTGATGAACCTCATTGATTTCAATATGAGCATGCCGGAAGCGGTGGCCGCCCCGAGGATCGTGGCGGTGTCGAATACAATCGACGTCTCCAATCGCATTCCGCGCTATGTCACTGAAGAGATCGAGGGCAGGGGCTACGAGGTGAAGCGCTCCTGGCAAAGTTACGCTTTTGCCGCCCTTCACGGCATCCAGATCGAAGACGGAGTTTGCCGCGGCGGTGCCGATCCGCAGCGCGACGGCATGGCGATGGCGGTGCCGGCGTGATGTGCCGCGCACAGACGACCGACGAGCCTTTCCGGCAATCAGGCTGGAGAGCGATGCCATGACCGCAGCCGTCGTGGGCCGGCTGCTCCAGGCCGTGATGGTCATGTTCGCCATGACGGTCATCGTCTTCATCGCGATCAACGTCATCGGCGATCCCGTCGACATTTTGATCTCGCCCGACGCCGATCAGATCGAGCGCGCGCGCGTCGTCCAGGCCCTCGGGCTCGACCTGCCGCTTTGGCAGCAGTATCTCCGCTTCCTCTGGGCGGCGCTGCATGGCGACCTTGGCGAGAGCTACGTCTACAACGAGCCGGCGATCAGGGTGATCCTGGAGCGACTGCCGGCGACGCTCGAGCTGGCCGTCTCTGCCATCCTCATCGCCATCGTCGTCGGCGTGCCGCTCGGGCTTTATGCCGGGCTGCGGCCGGACGGCATCTTGAGCCGCGTCATCATGACCGTCAGCATCCTCGGCTTCTCGCTGCCGACCTTCTGGGTCGGGCTGGTGCTGATCATGTTTTTCGGCGTGCAACTCGGCTGGTTACCGAGCGGTGGGCGCGGCCAGACCGCCGAACTGTTCGGCGTCCAATGGGCGTTCCTGACCAAAGACGGCCTTGCCCACCTGATCCTACCGGCGGTGAACCTCGCCTTGTTCGACGCCTGCCTCATTCTACGCCTGACGCGCGCCGGCGTCGCCGAAGTCCTGCCGCTCGATTTCGTCAAGTTCGCACGGGCCAAGGGCCTCAAAGAAACGCGCGTGATCGGCGTCCACGTCTCGAAGAACATCATGATCCCGGTGGTGACCATCATCGGCCTGGAATTCGGCTCTATCGTCGCCTTCTCGGTTGTCACCGAAAGCGTCTTCAGCTGGCCGGGCATGGGCAAGTTGATCATCGACAGCATCAACGTGCTGGACCGTCCGATCATCACTGCTTACCTGATGGCGATCGTCGCCTTCTTCGTCATCATCAATCTCGTCGTCGACCTGACCTATACAGCACTCGACCCGCGGGTGCGGCTCCAGGGCGAGGGATCGTGAGATGAGCGTCGACACCTTGCCGCCGCCGATGCCGGTCGAGGCCGAAAAGGGTGAAGAGGCGCCGTTTCAAGTGCTCGTGCGGGCATTCTTCCGCTCGCCCGCCGCCGTTACCGGTTTCGTGCTGCTGACCGCGATCATCGGGCTGGCGCTGCTTGCGCCGCTCATAGCGCCGCAAAATCCCTACGACCTGAACCAACTCGACATCATGGACAGTCGCCTGCCGCCCGGCTCGCAATCGATGACGGGCATGACGTTCTGGCTCGGCACCGACGACCAGGGTCGTGACATGCTTTCCGGCATCATCTATGGCCTGCGCATATCGCTCGGCGTCGGCGTCAGCTCGGCGCTTTTCGCAGCGCTGTTCGGCGCCTCGTTGGGCCTGCTCGCCGCCTATGTCGGCGGTCGGACCGAGACGGCGATCATGCGCATCGTCGATCTGCAACTCTCCTTCCCCTCCATTCTCGTTGCGCTGATGATCCTCGCCTTTCTCGGCAAAGGAATCCTCAACGTTGTACTCGCTCTGGTGATCGTCGAATGGGCGACCTACGCGCGTGCCGCGCGCGGCACGGCGCTGGTGGAGCGGCGCAAGGAATACATGGAAGCAGCGGAGTCGCTCGCTATTCCACGATGGCGCATTCTGTTCGTCCATCTGCTGCCGAACTGCCTGCCGCCGCTGATCGTGATCGCGACGGTGCAGGTGGCGCGCGCCATCTCGCTGGAGGCGACCTTGTCCTTCCTTGGCCTGGGTGTGCCGATCACCGAGCCCAGTCTCGGCCTGCTGGTCGCCAACGGCTACCAGTACATGCTCTCCGGCATGACCTGGATCAGCTTCTATCCGGGCGTAGCGCTGCTGATTACCGTGGTTGCGATCAACCTCGTCGGTGATCGGCTGCGCGACGTGCTCAACCCGCGGGGGCGCGAATGAATGCGACCGTACTCGAAGTCCGCGATCTCAGGACCCATTTCGGACTAGCAAAAGCCGTCGACGGCGTCTCGTTCAGCGTCGCGCGCGGCGAGGTACTGGGTCTCGTTGGCGAAAGCGGGTCCGGCAAGTCGGTCACTGGCTTTTCCATCATCGGCCTGGTCGATCCGCCCGGGACGATCGTCGGCGGCCAGATCGTCTTCAACGGCCGCGACATCACCCGCTCCAGCCGCGAGGAGATGCGAGCGCTACGCGGCCGCCGCATGGCCATGATCTTCCAGGATCCGATGATGACGTTGAACCCGGTCCTGCGCATCGATACGCAGATGATCGAGGCGGTGCAGGCGCATGAAAACGTCTCGCGCACCGATGCCAGGGCGCGGGCGCGCGACGCGCTCGGTATGGTCGGGATTCCGAGCCCGGACGAGCGGCTGCAGGCCTATCCGCATCAGTTTTCCGGCGGCATGCGCCAGCGCGTGGTTATCGCTATCGCGCTGCTGCACCAGCCGGACTTCATCATTGCCGACGAGCCGACCACCGCGCTCGATGTGACGATCCAGGCGCAGATTCTCGCCGAGATGCAAAAACTCGTGGCGCAGAACAACACGTCGCTGATCTGGATCACGCATGATCTCGCCGTCGTCTCGCGGCTCGCCGACCGGATCGCTGTGATGTATGCGGGCCGCATCGTCGAATCCGGTCCGGTGTCGGACGTTCTCGCCCGTCCGCTGCACCCTTATACCGCAGGTCTGATCGACTCCGTTCCCAGCCGCAACCAGCGCGGCGAGCGGCTTCGGCAGATCCCCGGAATGGCGCCCAGTGTTGCGCGGCTGCCGACCGGATGCGCTTTCGCCCCGCGCTGCGCACGTGCCGATGCGGTGTGTGCCCAGGCGGTGCCGCTGTTCGCTGCTGGCCCGCGCGAGCACCGTTGCGTCCATCCCTTGCCGGAGCTCCGCGTATGATCTCCTCGACTCCGGTTGCGCCAAACATTCAAAGCTCCTCACCGGGTTCTGGCGGGATGGCGCCGCTGATCGAACTGAACGAGATTTCTCACAGCTTCGGCACGCGGCCCGATCTCGCTGCTCGTTTGGCGATCTCGCTCAAACTTGCCAAACCGGCGGCAAGGGTGCAGGCGATCGACGGTGTCAGTCTCGCCGTTCGCAGGGGTGAGGTTCTGGGCCTCGTTGGCGAGTCGGGATGCGGCAAGTCCACGCTGGGGCGGATCGTCGCCGGCATTGTGTCGCCTACCAGGGGATCGGTATCGTGGCGCGGCAAGGATATGAAGGCGCTCCCGCCGTCCGAGCGGCGTGAAGCCAAGCTGCGCGTGCAGATGATATTCCAGAACCCCTATGCCTCGCTCAATCCGCGCCGCAAAGCGGCCGATATCGTCGGCGAGGCCCCGCGCGTTCACGGGCTGGTCGGCGGCGATCTCGGCACCTTTGTCGATGAACAGTTCCGACGTGCCGGCCTCGATCCGGCGTTGAAGCACCGCTTTCCGCATCAGTTTTCCGGCGGTCAGCGCCAGCGGATCGGCATTGCGCGCGCGCTCGCCGTGCAGCCGGAATTTCTCGTCTGCGATGAGGCCGTTGCCGCTCTGGACGTCTCGATCCAAGCGCAAATCCTCAATCTCTTCATGGACCTGCGCGAGAGGCTGAACCTCACCTACCTGTTCATCAGCCACGATCTCGGGGTGGTCGAGCACATCTCCGATCGGGTGGCGATCATGTATCTCGGCCGCATCGTCGAAGAGGCCCCGTCCGAGGAGATATTTGCCCGGGCCAACCATCCCTACACGCAGGCGCTTCTCGCCGAGGTGCCGCGGATCGAAACCACCAAACGCGGCTTTGCCGCGATCAAGGGTGAATTGCCGAGCCCGCTCTCGCCGCCGAGCGGCTGTCATTTCCACCCGCGCTGCCCGCATGCGATGCCTCGTTGCCGGACCGAAGCGCCGCGACTGAAGGTAGTTGCTGCCGGACACAAGAGCGCATGCCACCTCAATGACGCTGCCGTCTGAACGCCTTGGAATTTTTAGAGATGACCGACCTCCAGGCGTTCCAGTCCGTGACCGATGACATGGTCCTCTGCCGCGACGTCATGGTGACGATGCGCGATGGGGTAAGACTGGCGACCGACATCTACGGACCGGCAAGGGGAGGCCGCGCGCTGGACCGGCCAGCTCCCGTCATCATTGAGCGGACGCCTTATGGCAAGGCGATGGCGTCGCGCGCCGAGCTCGAGGTCGGTATGACCGAACCGATGGATCGCGCGACGGTCGCCGAGCATTTCGTGCGCCATGGTTACATCGTCGTTTATCAGGACTGCCGCGGCCGCTACGGCTCGGAAGGCGAGTTCGTCAAATATCGCTCCGAAGGTCCGGACGGCTACGACACGCTTGCATGGATCGCAGCCCAGCCCTGGTGCAACGGCCGGATCGGCACCATGGGCCTTTCCTATGCCGCACATACCCAAATGGCGGCGGCGTGCCTTGCGCCACCGGCTCTTGCTACCATGATCCTTGATTCCGGCGGGTTCTCTAACGCCTTCACCTGCGGCATCCGCCAAGGTGGCGCGTTCGAGCTGAAGCAGGCGACCTGGGCCTACCGGGAAGCCCACGAGAGCGCCGTTGCCGCCGGCGACGAGTTGGGCCAAAAGGCGCTCGAAGCGGAAAACCTGCATCGCTGGTTCGGCAAAATGCCGTGGTCGGAGGGACGTTCGCCGCTCCGCTGGGCTCCGCAATACGAGGCCTATCTGCTCGAGCAGTGGCGGCACGAGACCTTCGACGATTTCTGGAAGCAGGTCGGCATTCATGCGGCTGGCTTCTACAATGCCATTCCCAATATTCCGATTGCTCTGATGTCGAGCTGGTTCGACGTCTATGTCCCGACGACGTTCGAGAATCTGGCTGGCCTTGCCAGCAATGGCAAACGGCCGCTCGCCTTGATCATGGGTCCGGGCTTGCACGGCGACCGCAATCTGACCTTTGCCGGCGACGTCGATTTCGGACCGAACGCTCCGCTCGGCGGCAATGTGGCGGCGAGCTGGTTGGAGTTTCGTCGCCGCTGGTTCGATCGCTGGCTGAAGAGCGGGCCGGAGGGCGATCTCGACGAGGAGCCGATCCGCCTTTTTGTCATGGGCGGGGGAAAGGGCACGAAAAATGAAACGGGCCGTCTC
Organism: Mesorhizobium sp. BHscii; assembly: GCF_053848065.1. Lineage (NCBI taxonomy): Bacteria > Pseudomonadati > Pseudomonadota > Alphaproteobacteria > Hyphomicrobiales > Phyllobacteriaceae > Mesorhizobium > Mesorhizobium sp. BHscii. Next base: position 47,049 of record NZ_JBSPKW010000009.1, read on the forward strand.
GATCACGGCGGGCGCTGGATCAAAGCCAAGCGGTGGCCGCTGCCGGGCGTGACGGAGCAAAGCTATTATCTGCACCCCAACGGCAGGCTCTCGGAGGCCTTTCCTGCGGCCGACGCCGTCGCGCTGACCTATGATTTCGATCCCGCCGATCCCGTCCCGACCATCGGCGGGGCGCTGACCAGCGGTCAGCCGATCTTCGCCGGCGGCGGCTTCGACCAGAGAGAGGACGACAGGTTCTTCGGCTGCCGCAATTTTGGCTTGCCGCTTTCCGCCCGTCTCGATGTCCTCTCCTTCGAGACCGAGCCGCTTGCCGACGATTTGACCGTGCTCGGACGGGTGGCTGTGGAGCTCTGGGCGGCGACCGATGCAACCGACACCGACTTCACGGCGAAACTGATCGACGTCTATCCACCGAGCGCAGACTATCCGACGGGCTTTGCCCTGAACCTGACAGACGGGATTTTCCGCTGCCGTTTCCGGCATTCATTCGAAAGAGCCGAGCTCGTGGAGCCTGGGGAGATCATGCGGCTTCGCATCGAGTTATTTGCGACCGCCAATCTGTTCCGTGCCGGCCATCGGCTGCGGCTGGACATCTCTTCGAGCAATTTTCCGAAGTTCGACGTCAATCCGAATACCGGTGCGCCGGCTGGCCTCGGCCGTAGCCGGCAAGTGGCGCGCAACACGGTTTTTCTCGATGGGACGCGGCCATCGCGGCTGATCGTGGAGAGATTATGAGCAAATCGGGCGGCTCTAAGCCCTGCACAATAAGCTTGCGCAAAGATAGGCTGCTGTGGGGGTATGGACCTCAGTCGTATCTGGCCAGAAAGCGTCCGACGGCGGCGAGGCAATCGTCCTTCTCCTCGACATGCGGCATGTGGCTGGAATTCGGGAAGACCATACCTTCGACGTCGGGAATATGATCGAGAAAGGGCTGGACGCAGGCTTCGGTCGCTTCGTCGTAAGATCCGCGGAACGCCAAGGTCGGCGCCTCGACCAGATGCAGGCGGTCGACGATGGTCCAGTTCCGCATGGTACCGATGACGTGAAATTCATTGGGTCCGTTCATGGTGTGATAAACCGTCGGATGCGCCCGCTGCTCCGGACCAGCGACCTTTCTAAACACTATCACGTCGGCCGCTCGATCTTCCCGGCGCAGCGCCGGACGGTCCAGGCGGTCGACACGGTATCGCTCGATATCTGGCCCGGGGAAACGCTTGGCATCGTCGGGGAGTCCGGTTGCGGTAAATCCACTCTCGGCCGATGCCTGGTGCGCCTGACCGACATCACCTCCGGTTCGCTGGAGTTCGAGGGCCGCGACATTACCGACGCGTCCCAGCGCCAACTCCGTCCGTTGCGGCGGCAGATGCAGATGGTCTTTCAGGTTCCGAGCGCCTCGCTCAATCCGCGCCGCCGCGTCGGCGATCTGCTGGCCGACCCGTTCCGCATCCATGAGCGCCTCTCGGCATCCGAAATGGCGGACCGCGTCGCCGAGCTTCTGCGCCGGGTTGAATTGTCCCCCGAGCACGCGTCGCGCTATCCCCACGAATTCTCGGGCGGCCAGCGCCAGCGTATCGGCATTGCTCGCGCGCTGGCGCTCCGGCCACGGTTGATCGTGGCCGACGAGCCGGTCTCGGCGCTCGACGTTTCGATCCAGGCCCAGATCGTCAATCTGCTCGCCGATCTGCGCGAGGAGTTCAACCTGACCTATGTATTCATCGCCCATGACCTCTCCGTGGTGCGTCAGATTTCGACGCGAGTGGCGTCATGTATCTGGGATCCATCGTGGAGAGCGGGCCGACCGATCTGGTCTTTGCGGCACCCAGGCACCACTACACTGCGGCACTCCGTTCCGCGGTGCCGATACCTAGTGTCGATCGGGCGCGGCGCGGGCGGCTCGTCCTGAAGGGTGACCTGCCGAGCCCTATGAACCCACCCTCCGGGTGCCGGTTCCACACCCGTTGCCCGGCTGCTACCTCCACGTGCCGCAACGAGCGGCCGCTTCCGCAGAGCACGGGAGACGGTCGCCTGGTTGCTTGCCACCATCCAGGGGGCGGATAAGGCGCGGGATCTCGTTCGGGAAACAGGTGGAAGGCTGGGAACCCCGAAGAGTCCGACGGCGACTGCGTTTGAGGAAACAAATTGTCCCTCAAAAACAATCGACTGGGAGTGATTTTTTCCCGTCCGGGCTATCCGCAAGCATGCTATAGCGCCACGTAACCCACTGATTTAGAATCCGGGAGAACGGCGGGCAAACCGAGCGATGGCTCGGCGAGAGAAGGAGGCCTGCGATGATCCGGCACTATCTTCGTGTCATGGGCGGAAGCCGTCTCGCGGTGGATGTCGGAGGGGATCCCTCCAGTCCCGCCCTATTGCTGCTGCACGGCTTTCCCAGTTCAGCGCGCACGTTCCGGCGTCTGGCCCCGATGCTCCTCGACGACCTGTTCGTCATCGCTCCCGATCTTCCGGGGTTCGGGGAGTCCGATGCCCTCGCCTCGACCTCCTTCGAAACAATGGGGAAGGCAATCCTTGAGGTCCTCGACCACTTCTCCGTCGGTCCCCGCTTCATCTATCTTCACGATTTCGGCGCGCCAGTCGGCTTTCATGTCGCGATGTATGCGCCCGCGCTGGTGACGGGTCTGATCATCCAGAATGCCAATGCTCATACCAGTGGGTTCGGCCGCCAATGGGCAGATACCATCGCCTATTGGTCGAACCCCACCGCGGAGAATGAGGCCGCCGCCACCGCTCATCTGACCTGGGAAGGGATGCGGTATCAGTATGTCGGGGGCCTGCCCGACGATATTGCAAAGTCCATCGCTGCCGAAAACTGGGATGAGGACTGGCGCGTGATGAGCCTGCCGGGACGGCTCAAGGCACAACGTGCCCTCGTGGCGGACTATGGAAACTATGTGCGCCGCTTCGCAGAGATCCAGAGCTATCTGCAAACCTACCAGCCGCCTGCACTGATGGTGTGGGGTCGCCATGACCCGTTCTTCGAACTCGCCGAAACCATGAGTTGGATCGAGGCGCTTCCCCGTATGGACGCCCATATCCTCTACGCCGGTCATCTCCTGCTCGAAACCCGTGCGGAAGCGGCAGCTCACCTGATCCTTGATTTCATCAACTGGGAAAAGGGCCGGTCCAGGTGAATGGGTCACGGTGTCGGATTTGACCGCCGTCAGCAAATTTATCTGTTATTGGTTTCAATACTAAGCAGGCGCGGCAGTGCCGAGAGCTACGGCCAGGACATCAGCAAGGCCACGGCCGGCGCTGCCGTCGACGTCGAGGCGCGGATTGTAGATGGCGACCTCGAGCCCGACCGCCTTTCCGCTCGCCAGGATGATCCGGAGCGCCGCCGACAGTTCGTCCCACGACAGCCCGCCCGGTACGCGGAAATCGACCGCCGGCATAATCGCATCGTCGAGACAATCGGCGTCGAGATGGATGAAGAAGCCGTCGAGTTCCGCCCGCGTCAGGTGGCCAACGGCCGCCCGGGCGGCGGCTTCGACGCCCAGGCGGCGGATGGCGTGCAGATCGTAGGCCATGAGCTCCGCTGGCAAAGGCTGGCTGCCGAATTCGGCCTGGTCTTCGTGGTCGCGAAATGCGAGGGCGACAGCGTCCTCGGGACGCACCAACGGGCGGCGACCCTCCAGGTCGGTCAGCAGCGCCGGCCCGTAGCCGGTGACGAAGGCCAGGTCCATGGACGCGCCTTCGCCATTCGGCTCGGCCTCGGGCTGGAAGAAGTCGGCGTGGCCGTCGATGAAGAACAGGCCGTAGCGGCCGCGCCGGCGCAGCGCGAGCATCGGGCCCAGCACGATCGTACAGTCGCCGCCCAGCACCACCGGGAATTCGCGCGCATCCAGCACCTCCTCCACGGCGTCGGCGAGCTTGGGCGACCACGCCGCGATCGCGTTGGCATTCAGCGTCAGAGTGGCAGGGTCGGGCTTCGGGTCTTTCGGCGGGACGGCCAGTCGCCCGGCATGGCGCGCATGGATGCGGTCGGCGAGGCCCAGTTCGAGCAGCCGACCGGGCAAGCCCTCGACGCCGTCGGTCGCGAGACCCAGCGAAGAAGGCGCTTCAAGGATGGCATAGGGCCGGGTCGGCATCAGATGCTCCAGATATGGCGAATAAGAACCGGCGCAATGCCGGCGGTCTCTGCCACTGAGCGCTGCGGGCCGGGGCTGCCCGTCTAACGGCCACATAAGCGATGCTTTTGCGGCCAAAACTCACCTCGCAGCCGACGTAGCCTCGGTACGCAACACCTCTCGGTACGCTTCAGGCCGCCACGCTCTTCGACGTTGTCTCCAGCACCGCTGACGGTATTTTTCTCGTCAATTCGATCGCGTTGTTTTCGCCGGAAGTCGCACCACGCGGGCAATTGATACCGAAAGTGGACAAAGCCGAGGACAATTCAACCCGCCCAATTCCCTTTTGAAGTCAAAACCGCAAATTCTGACCGTGGAAGACAGGTCTTGGTGCGTCGACGTGGTGTTGCTGCAGCATGTGGCGATGAACATCTCGGACCTGGCGAGGCCCTAGCGCGAGTTACGCCGTGCTGAAGTCAAACTGTCGTCTATCAGGCTGGAAACAGAAATGCGGCAGCGGGATCGAAAAAAATCTGCTGTCTGCTCGAGGCGATGCCTTCCTGTGCTTCCGCCATCTCGGATGTCGGCCTGACGTCGATCTCCTGACCGGCGGCCGTTCGCGCGATGACGCGTCGCCGCTCGCCGAAGAAAGCGGTGTCGACGAACTCGACCGCAAGCCCGGCAGTGGCCGGGCCGGGTCTCAGCCGAAACGCTTCCGGCCGCACCATCAGCCTGGTCTTCTGGCCATGGCTGAAGTCCTGATCGATCCTGACGCCCGAGACAACCGAGCCATCGGCCAGGCGGATCGTGGCGGAGCCGTTGACGGTTTCAAGATGCTCGGCCGGCAGGAAATTGGAATTTCCGATGAAGCTGGCCACGAATTCGCTCGCCGGTCTCAGATAGAGGTCCTCGCCGGTGCCGATCTGCTCGATGCGCCCGTCCCGAAACAGCGCGATGCGATCCGAAAGATGCAGCGCTTCGTCCTGATCGTGGGTGACGTAAAGGATGGTTACGCCGGTTTCGCGGTGGATGCGCCGTATCTCGGCCTGGATTTCCTCACGCAGCTTCTTGTCGAGCGCCGAAAGCGGCTCGTCCATCAAAAGGATCGGCGGATCGTAGGCCAGCGCCCGGGCAAGCGCCACGCGCTGCTGCTGTCCGCCGGAAAGCGCGCCAGGATATCGGCCGCCGAAACTCTCCAGCCGCACCAGCGACAGCATCTCGGCGACTTTTCGTTTCACCTCGGCGTCCGGCCGGCGGCGCACGCGCAACGGAAAGGCAACGTTCTCGGCGACGGTGAGATGCTGGAACAGCGTGTAGCGCTGGAACACCATGCCGATATTGCGCTTGTGCGACGGCACCGACAGCAGCGACCTGCCTTCGAGAAGAACGTCGCCGGATGTCGGATGCTGAAAGCCGGCGATTGCGTAGAGTGTCGTCGACTTGCCAGAGCCGGAAGGGCCGAGAAAGGTCAGGAATTGGCCCTTGGGTATATCGATCGTGACATCGTGCACGGCGACGAAGCTGCCGAACGCCTTGCGCAGGTCGCGAATGGAGAGGAAGGGTTCGGTCATTTCGACAATTTCCGCCGAACGAGTGCGGTTACGATCATCAGGCTCAGCGTCAGGAAAACGAGGAGGCTGGAGGCCGCGGCGATGACCGGGCTCAGATCTTGGCGCAGGCTGCCCCAGATCTTGACCGGCAAGGTCTGCAAGGTGGGGCTGGCCATGAAGATCGCGACCACCACCTCGTCCCATGAGGCGAGAAAGGCGAAGATCGCCGCCGAGAAAATCCCGATCTTGATCGCCGGCAAAGTGACCCGGAGCTTTGCTTCGAATGGGCTTGCGCCGCAGACGATCGCCGCATCCTCGATGGATTTGTCAAACCCTTCGAGTGCCGCGGTGATGGGAATGATGGCGAAGGGGAGTGCCAGGACTGTGTGTGCGATGACGAAGCCTGCCGTGGTGCCGCCAAGCCCGATCCGCAGGAAGAATGCGTAGATGGCGATGGCGAAGACCACGACCGGCAGCACCATCGGCGTCAGCAGAAGGCCGCGAAGCGTGTTGCGCCCGCGAAACTGTCCCCTGACCAGGGCGAAAGACGCCAGGAGCCCGATGGCGACGGCAAGGATCGCAGCCATAGTAGCAATGCGCGCACTGGTCAGCGCCGCTTCGAGCCAGGCCGGATCGGCGAAGAGCTCCTCATACCATTTCAGCGTCCAGCCGGGCGGCGGAAAAGCCAGCCACCGCGACGATCCGAACGACAGAAGCACAATGAAGACCACCGGCAGTAGCAGAAACGCGGCAACCAGGCCGGTGAAGCCGAGAAGTGCTGCACGCAGCCAGCCCAGCCGGTCGTAGTCGAGCAGCATCTCAGATGCCTCCTGTCATGCGCTTGGCGCCGACGAGGCGCAGCTGCAGCGCGTAGAGCGCCATGGTAACCAAAAGCAGGATGAAAGCCGCCGCGCTTCCGAGCCCCCAGTTGAGCAAGGACTGGATCATCTGGGCGATCATTGCGGCGAGCATCATGTTGGAGGTGCCGCCGAGCAGCGTCGGTGTCACGAAATAGCCGAGCGACATGACGAAAACCATCAGGCCGCCTGCACCTATTCCCGGAAGCGACAATGGCAGCAGGATGCGGCGGAAGGCCTCGAAGGGGCTCGCACCGCACAGAGCGGCGGCGCGCAGCGTCATCGGATCAATAGCGCGCAGGGTTCCGACCAGTGGCAGTATCATGAAGGGCAGCATGATGTAGACCATGCCTATGGTGACGCCGGTCAGGTTATTGATCAGCGGCAGCGGCTCGCTGATCAGGCCGATATCCATCAGCGTCCGGTTGATGACGCCGGTGCGTTGAAGCAGCACCATCCAGGCATAGGTGCGGGTGAGCAGATTGGTCCACATCGACAGGATGATGATGCCGAAGACGATCGAGCCGAGGGCAGGCGGCATGATCGCCAGCATCCAGGCGACTGGAAACGCCACTATCGCGGTGACGGCGGTGACGACCGTGGCGACCAGAAAGGTATTGAAGAAGACTCGCGCATAGGTGCCGTCGCCAAACAGGATTGCGTAGTTCTGCAGGCCCGGTACGGGTTCGGTTACGCTGCGCAACAGCAGCGCAACAACCGGCACCACGAAGAACAGGGTGATGAGGGTCAGCGCTGGCAGGGCGCCGCCGACGCCATCTGGCCTTCGGAGGATTGGCTGTCGATGAAGCAAATTGCCCGACATGGCGATGATCCCGCAGCTCAGGCGGGACGCCTAGCGACGCCCCGCCGGTTCATGGGTGAGGTCGGCGGCTATTTGGCCTGCCAGGCGTACCAACGCTCCGCGATCGTGTCGCGGTTTTCAGCCCAGTAGTTCATGTCGAGGTTGATCTGCCCGTCGACATAGGCGTCCGGCAACGACTTGACGACATCGGCCGGCATTTCGGCCTTGGCTGCCTTGTTGATGGGTGCGTAGCCGCTTGCTTCAGCAAACATTGCCTGGCTTTTCGGGCTTGTCGCTGTGGCCAAGAATTTCATGGCGCTCGCCTTGTTCTTCGAACCCTTGGGGATGACGAGCACGTCGGCGGCGGTCATGTTCTGATTCCAGGATGCGCCGACATCGGCGCCGTCCTGCTTGAGGGCGAAGACACGTCCGTTCCAGAGCTGCCCGAAGGCCGCTTCACCGGAGGCGATCAGCTGTTGCGACTGCGCGCCGCTATCCCACCAGACGATTTCCGACTTGATCGTGTCGAGTTTCTTGAACGCCCGGTCGAGGTCGAGGGGATAGAGCTTGTCTGCCGGCACACCGTCGGCCAGCAGTGCGATTTCGATGACGCCCGGCGCCGACCATTTATAGAACGTGCGTTTGCCGGGAAATTTCGTCAGGTCGAACATGTCGGCCCAGCCCGTTGGTTCGCCCGACACTGCCCCTTTGTTCCAGGCAAGAACGAAGGAGTAGTAGAAGCTGCCGACCGCATGGTCGGTGGTGAAGCGAGGATCGAGATCGGCTTTCGGCACGACGTTGAAATCGATCGGCTCCAGCAGGCCGTCCTTGGCCGCCTTGATGGCGAAATCCATTTCGACATCGACGACATCCCAGGCGACGCTGCCGCCTTCCACCATGGCCTTCAGCTTGCCGTAGTCCGTCGGGCCGTCCTGCAGGACCTTGATGCCGGAACTCGCTTCGAACGGAGCAGCCCAGGATTTGGTCTGCGCTTCCTGGGTGGTTCCGCCCCAGCTGGTGAATACCATCTCATCGGCGTGCGCGGCAGTGGCTGCCAAGAATCCGGCCAAAATGCCGGTCAAAATCAGTTTCATGTCATTCTCCTCTGTTGGTTGCTTGATTTCTTGTTGTTATGAAATTGCGCGATCGCGGCGCTGCCTCATCGCATGACGAACGGATCCGGGATCGGCTCGTCGGATATCCGTATCCAGACGGATTTCGAGCGCGTGTAATCGCGGATGGCGTCGAGCCCGCCCTCACGGCCGAGCCCCGACTGACCATAGCCGCCGAACGGCACGAGCGGCGAAACGGCGCGGTATGTGTTGACCCAGACGACGCCGGCATGGATGTCGCGCGCCATGCGGTGCGCCTTGGCGAGATTGGTGGTGAAAACGCCTGAGGCCAGGCCGAACGGCGTATCGTTGGCAAGCGCCAGGGCTTCAGCTTCCGTGTCGAAGGTGAGAACGCTGAGCACCGGACCGAACAATTCCTCCCGCACGCAAGGCAGTCCTGTGTCCTCGGCGTCGATAATGGTCGGTGCGTAGTAGAAACCGCGCGGATGGTCGTCGGGCCTTTTTCCGCCGGTGACCAGCGTCCCGCCCTTGGCGAGGCTCTCGGCAACGATCTTCTCGATCCATTCCCGCTGGCGTGGCGTGGCCAGTGGTCCCATTTCGGTGGCCGGATCCTGCGGATCGCCGATTCTGATGGCCTCGGCCTTGTGCTTCAGCCTGTCCAGGAACTCGCTCTTTATCGACCGCTCGACAAGCAGTCGGGAGCCGGCGACGCAGCTTTGTCCAGAAGCCGCGAAAATCCCGGCCACGACCGCGTTTGCCGTACTGTCCAGGTCTGCGTCGGCGAAAACGACAACAGGGCTTTTCCCGCCCAACTCCAGCGTCGTGTAGGCGAGATTTTCCGCCGTGTTGCGGACGACCGCGCGAGCGGTCGAAGGGCCGCCGGTGAAGGCGACGCGTGAAACCAGTGGATGACTTGTCAGGCGCCGGCCGCAATCGTGCCCGAACCCGGTCAGTATGTTGACGCTTCCGGCGGGAAATCCGGCCTCGTGAACGAGTTCGGCGAAGGCCAGCAGCGGCGCTGGGCCGTCCTCCGAAGCTTTCAGGACGACCGTGCAGCCGGCCGCCAGCGCCGGGCCGAGCTTGACGGCCGAAAGGAAGAGTTGCGAGTTCCATGGCACGACGGCAGCGACGACGCCGATCGGCTCGGGCCGGATGGTGACGTCCATATCAGCCTTGTCGATAGGCACATGCGAGCCTTCATGCTTATCGGCAAGCCCGCCATAGTAACGGTAGTAGTCGCCGACATAGGCGATCTGGGCGCGGGTCTCGCGGATGATCTTGCCGGTGTCGCGCGTCTCCAGTTCCGCCAGGCGGCCGGCATTGGCGACGACCAGCTCGCCGACGCGCACCAGCAGCTTGCCGCGCGCCGTCGCCGTCAGCGATGTCCACGCGGCGGAGCGCAGCGTCCGGTGCGCCGCCTCGACGGCGCGGTCGACATCGGCCTCGGTTGCGGCGGGCATCGTCGCCCAGGGCGCTCCGGTGGATGGATCGATGCTTTCAAAGGTGGCTGTCGGCGTATCGAACGCCCCATCTATGAAGTTCCTGAAGGCCGCAAGGGTCATTGCGGCCTCCTATGCCGGAAGGCCGGCATCACCTTGTCGACAAACAGCTGCAGGGACTTTTTCTTGCGCTCGTGTGGCAGGCCGCTGTCGATCCAGATCGAATATTGGTCGTAGCCGAGCGCCTCGTATGCTTTCAGCCGGGCGATCACCTCTTCGGCTTCGCCGATAACCAGGTTCTGTCGGATCTTGTCCGGCGCATATTGCGGCATGGCTGCGATCTCGTCGTCGGTGAGCGCCTCCAATATGCCTTGACGAACAGGCTTCTTGTTCTGGAACCAGGCGCCGAACTGGCAGTAGAACAGCGACAGGTCCTTCGTCAGCTGCTCCGCATCGGCGGCGTCCTCGGCAACGAATGTGTGCATCAGCAGCATAATATCGGGGCGGGCCATGTCCGGATGCGCCGCGCACGCCGCGTTGAAGCGCTCCATCAGGCTGGTCACTTCGTCATCGCCCGAGGCGAGCGGCGTCACCTGGACGTTGCAGCCGTTGGACACGGCGAAGTCGTGCGAGTTGGGATCGCGCGCCGCCACCCAGATCGGCGGGTGCGGTTTTTGCACCGGCTTGGGCGACGAGGTGGTCGATGGAAACGACCAGAACTCCCCGGACATCTCGAAGTCGCCTTGCCAGAGACCCTGGATAGCGGGGATGATCTCGCGCATGCGCTGGCCCGCGCCCCAGGCGTCGAGCCCCGGGAACAGGCGTTGGTATTCATAGCTGTAGGCGCCGCGCGCGATGCCGATGTCGAGCCGGCCGCCCGTGACGACGTCGGTCATGGCTGCTTCGCCGGCAAGCTTGATCGGATGCCAGAACGGCGCGATGACCGTTCCTGTGCCGAGCCGGATGCGCTTCGTCCTGGCGCCGAGATAGGCGATGTTGATGAACGGGTTTGGCGAGATGGTGAACTCCATGCCGTGGTGTTCGCCGATCCAGGCCGTCTCGAAGCCTGCCGCCTCGGCCATCAGGACCAGTTCCTCAAGCTCGTCGATGAGCTCGGCATGCGGCTTTGCCGAGTCCGAGCGTTCCATATGGACGAAGAGCGAGAACTTCATATCTGTTCACCCGGATTAGAAGTGTTCATGGGTGCCGGCTTGGCGAGCGGACGGACTTCACCTTCGACCTCGTTGCCGACATAGACTCCAAACGCATCCTCCCGACATTCGCGAACGTAGCGGGCAAGCATCGAGCGCACAGCAGTGTCGGCGATGTTCAGTCCGGCAATCCTGTCGATGTCGACGAGCTGGACCTGGCCATCGCTGGAGTGGGGCGTGTCTACCGTGCCGCGGTAGTAGACATGCGTTCGCGATGGGCTTGCTGCGTCGTCCCAGACCGCAAACAGGAACCCGAGATGAGCCTCGATGGCCTGCGCAGCGAGGCGTCCCCTAAGGCTTCGTGTATCGCCGGACGTCCCCAGTCCTCGGCCCGCCGGCAATTCGAAAAAGCCATCGACAGTTTCGAAGAACAGCACGCGGCCTTCATCTTCGAGGATAGCGCCGACCTCCATGTCGGGTGGCGCGGCCGCCAGCGCTTCCTGGCTGAGACCGGGCGAGACATAGGCGCCACGGCAATAGCCGAGGGGCTGCGATGAATTGTGAGAAAATTCGCGAACGCGGCCGATCAGGATCGAATGATCGCCGGCGTCGACCAATTGCTCCATGTCACAGTCGAACGTCGCCACCGATCCGCCGAGCAGCGGGCTGCCGGTCTGGCCGAAGCGCCATTCGACAGCCGAGAACTTGTCCTGCGATTTCGAAGCGAAGACGCCGGACGCAGCTCTCTGTTCCTCCGAGAGCACGTTGATGGCAAAGCACTTCGAGGTCGAAAACACAGGATGACCCAGCGCTTTCTTGGCAATGCAGACCAGAACAAGCGGCGGATCGAGCGAAACGGATGTAAACGAATTGGCAGTAAAGCCTCGAGGCTCCCCTTCCGGCCCGATCGCGGTGACGATGGTAACGCCGGTCAGGAAGGAACCGAGCGCCCGCCTGAATTCGCCCGCGTCGAAGGCTGTGTCCATCGCCGGTAGCTCTGATGTGCTTGTGCTGTCGTTGCTCTCGAGAAAATCGACAATGCGCCGTGTGACCGCGTCGGGCGAGGCTATGGCCATCATGTGTCGTTCGCCCTCCAGAACGACGCAGCGACCGCGCGGCGCGAGGCGGGCCATCGCTGCCGACATCGCAGGTGAAGAATTCCTGTCATGCGAGCCGGTCATGAACAGGGCCGGCACCGCGAGACCCGAGAGACGATCGCCATGCGCCGCATCCGCATGGGCGAAAAGTCGATATGTGCGCGCATAGCCTTCGCGGTTGACGCTTTGCAGTGCCGCGCGCGTCGTCCTTGCGGCCTCTGCCAGGCTGTCGGGGACCGGATTGCCGAACCAGCGCGCGATCGTTGCGTCCGTTCCTGACGGGTTTTTCGCGCCGTTTAATTCGGCGGCGCGTTCGCGCACCGCCTGCGCAAGGGCCGCCGGGCGGCGAAAGACCGCGTTGAGCGACACGATGCTGCGGACCCGTTCGGGAGCATCAAGCGCGATTTCCTGCCCGACCAGCGCCCCCATTGAATGGCCAACGATTGAGACGGCACCCAAGCCAAGGTGATCAAGAAGCCGGATCGCCTGTCCGGCATAGTCGGCAAGGCTGGCGTCCTCGGGTGGTAGCGGCGACCGGCCGTGTCCCAGCATGTCGATCGCGATCACATCCCATTTGCCCCTCATCAGCTCGATCTGTGGGCCCCAGACCGCCGCATTCATGCCGACGCCGTGTATGAGGAGGACCGGCGCGCCGGATCCGGCACGGATGAAGCCAGTGCCGTCAGGCGCCGTTCCGCGATGCCAGCCAGGGGCGGTCAGCTCAGCCATGCAGGTCGCCGACCTCCTTGAGATCCTGATAGCGGTCGCCGATGCGATGATGAGGTCGTCCGCCAATCGAGGCGCCAAGCGCCACCACCAGCTCGTCCGGCGCCGGTGCATCGCCGATCTGGAAATGCACTGTCAGGTAGTGCGAACGTCGGCCTTCATCGTTCTTGTCCATGAGCGGGATCATGATGGGTGTGTTCGGCCCGCCACGGAGGTTGGTGAAGGCAAGATAGGTCTTGGCGCCGACGGCACGCCGATAGTGGTTGCCGAAATGCAGCGTGTGGATGAGCGCGGAGGCATGCTCGATCTCGCCCGAAGTGCCGCATATTGCGGCCTTGCCGTAGCCTTCGATCGCTTCGCCGGATCCCGCGACTGCGAGAATTTCATGGGTCAGCATCTCCCCCAAAACCGGCGCATAGGCGCGGATCTCGGGAGAAAGGTCCTCGATGAAACCGCGCCCGGCCCAGGGATTGTCGAGCACTGCCGCCACGCCGATCAGGCGCAGCGCCCGGGGGGCCACCTTGCCGCCTTCAATCAGCGTGTTCTCGACATAGGTGACGATCTTTCGGATGGCCGGCTTCATCGAATCCTCGGTGGTGGATCGGGCCGAGACATCCGGAAAAGTTCCTTTTGCCTCGACAATATTATGGTATACCATGCTACTGAAAACCAAATCCCTTGTCAACGGATCGTCGAATCTGTTTCTTTGCGGATGCTGGGAGAGAAGAATTGGCCGACGACACGCTCAGGATCGAACGATCCACCAAGACGCTCAGAACACTGGCGCTGGAGCGCATGCGAGACGCGATCATGGGGTTTCACTTCCAGCCCGGCGAAAGATTGGTCGAACGGCCGCTTTGCGACCAGCTCGGCGTCAGTCGCTCGGTGGTGCGCGAAGTTCTGCGGCAGTTGGAGACCGAGGGGCTTGTCCAGATGATACCTGGCCACGGACCTGCCGTTGCCCGCCCAGATCTCAGCCGCACCGACGAGATTTACGAACTGCGCGCTCTGATGGAGGGCATCGCAGCGCGTGCCTGTGCGCTCACGGCGACGCAGGACCAGATCGCCGCGCTTGAGGGCGCATTGGATGTGCTGCTCACGGCGTGGGCCTCAGCCAATCCGATCGAGGTGATGCGGGCGACTACAAAATTCTATGAAGTGCTTTTCGATGCCGCCGACAAGCGCATCGCCTGGGAGATCGTCCAGGGTTTGAACGTCCGCATCAACCAACTGCGTTCCATGACCATCGCTTCGGTGAATCGTCGCGATGCCGCAATCGCCGAAATGACCGACATCATGAACGCGATCAGGTCGCGCAACGGCGATGATGCCGAAGCCGCGGCCCGGCGACATGTGGAGCAGGCGTGGCGAATTGCGCAACAGACCCTTCGCGATAGCTGAGGCAGAAACTTCACATTAGGGAATCGCCCGTCGCCCTCGCATTGACGCACCGCAGGCATTCCAACACGCATCCAACCCGATGACATAGCAGCAACAATGGCGTTGTTCCTGATAGCGCACTCCGGGTTTGCTGGTGTGGATGCTATTTCGAGCGTATTCTCTTCCTTAGGGAACAAGCCAGGTCGACCTCGATTGGTGGTCGCTTGCGCTCGGCCGCTCCGCTCGGGAGGAGCCTCTGATTGCGATGGCGCGCTTTGCTCACCTTGCCCTTCTCGCCGTCGCCTTGGCATTATTGCCTGGAATTGCGCTGGCTGGGGAGCCTTTCGTCCCGAGCTGGATCAAGAACGATCCTGCAGCCAAGACAGTGGCCATAGAGATTGTTGCCGATTGGAACCAAGTCGAGCGGTATCGCAGGGACAACATCCGGACCGACATTATTGACTTCAACGGTTACTGGGGCGGCAATCTCACCATCGTCGTGCCAGCAGAATGGTCGGTAGAGATCGAGTTCATCAATGGCTCCTCGTCTTTCCGGCACAGCCTGATGGTGACCAGGGTCTACGCTCCGTCAGAGATGCCAGTGAAGTTGACGGCCGAGGATGCGATCTGGGGGGTGTACACCGATCCGCCAGAGGGAATTAAAATCAATGAGCGGAGGCAACTCAACTTTGTTGCGCAGCAGGCCGGGAGCTATTTCCTCGCCTGCGGGAGGCAAACGCATCTAATGGACGGACATTGGATCGGTTTCGAGGTGAGAGACAGCATCGAGCAGGCCGTGGCAATCATAGACGAAAACAAATTTCCGCAGGAGCAGCCCCCAGGACGGCCTTAGGAGCTACGCGAGCAAGCCCGCGCCATGGCTTGGTCGTGGAGATCAATGCAACCCAAGGCGGCTTACCGGAAATTCGAAAGCCTGGCGTGCCCGAGCAGCTGCCTTTGCTCGCCAAGTCACCAGCGGGCAATGCTTTCGTCACTATTTCAGCTGCCCTATGCCACAAGGGCAATACTGTACGGCCTGGTCGTTCTGGGCGCTGTCATGGCGCTGCGCGAACGGCGGCTGCAATGAGAAAGGACGGACGATGAGTGCGACGGCGATAAGTAAAGGGGCACCGTCATCGGCGGACGATTTTCTGACCGGGCTGAAGGGGCAGCGCGTGCTGGTGACAGCGGGCGCCGGCGGCATCGGCTTGGCCATTGCCGACACGCTGTCGCGGCTCGGCGCGCGCATCGTCGTCTGCGACGTTTCGGACGAGGCGCTGGCCGCTGCTCCGGACAAGATCGGCCTCGTCGCCGCAGTCAAGGCCGATGTCTCGCGCGAAGCCGACGTCGACCGGCTGTTCGAGACCGTGAAGGAAAAGCTCGGCGGCCTCGACGCGCTGATCAACAATGCCGGCATCGCCGGGCCGACCGGCGGCGTCGACGAAATCGATCCGGCGGACTGGCGGCGCTGCATCGACATCTGCCTGACCGGCCAGTTCCTGTGCGCCCGGCGCGCCGTGCCGCTGATCAAGGCGGCGGGCGGCGGCTCGATCGTCTCGATGTCGTCCGCCGCCGGCCGCCACGGCTACGCTTTCCGCACCCCCTATTCGGCCGCCAAGTTCGGCGTCATCGGTTTCACGCAGAGCCTCGCCAAGGAACTCGGGCCGCACGGCATAAGGGTCAACGCCATCCTGCCCGGGATCATCGAGGGACCACGCATCGACAAGGTCATCGCCGACCGGGCCAGGCAGCTCGGTGTGTCGAACGAGGAGATGACGGAGCGCTATCTCCAGAACATCTCGCTGCGCCGCATGACCAGCCCCTATGACGTCGCCGCAATGGTCGCCTTCCTGCTGTCCGATGCGGGTATCAATATTTCCGGCCAGTCGCTCGGCGTCGACGGCAATGTCGAAACGCTTTGAGGAACCGACCATGACGAAGGTAGCAATTATAGGCAGCGGGTTCATCGGACGGGCGTGGGCGATCAGTTTTGCCCGCGCCGGCCATGATGTGCGGATGTGGGACCAGTCGCCGGCCGCGACCGAGGGTGCGCACGATTACATCGCCGGCGTGCTGGGCGACCTCGCTGCGAACGATCTGCTGCGGGGACAGGCAATCGACGTCGTGCTTGGTCGCATTGCCGTCATTGCTGAGCTCGAAGAAGCTCTGGCCGATGCGGTCCATATCCAGGAGAACACGCCGGAAAACGTCGATGTGAAGCGCGAGGTGTTCTCTCGGATCGATGCAATTGCCGCTCCGCAAGCGGTGATCGCCAGTTCCACCTCGGCGCTGTTGCCGTCGAAATTTACCGATCATCTGCAAGGGCGGCACCGCTGCCTGGTCGTGCATCCGATCAATCCTCCCTATCTCATCCCGGCCGCGGAAGTCGTGCCGGCGCCATGGACGTCTTCCGAAACAATCGAAAGGACCCGCGCCCTTCTCGTCGCCGCAGGCCACGCGCCGCTGGTGATGAAGCACGAACTCGACGGCTTCATCATGAACCGCCTGCAGGGCGCGCTGCTGGAGGAAGCTTTTCGCCTTGTCGCCGACGGCTATGCCAGCGTCGAGGACGTCGATATCGGCATTCGCGACGGATTGGCGCTGCGCTGGTCGTTCATGGGTCCGTTCGAAACGATCGACCTCAATGCGCCGGGCGGCGTGCGCGACTATGTCGAGCGCTATCAGACGATCTATGCCAACATCTTTCCGCAGATGCTGCGTCGCGTCGACTGGGCGGGCGAGGTCATGGCAACCGTCGAGGCCGACCGCCGCAAGCGGCTGCCGCGGGAAGAACTCGTCGAACGGCAGGTGTGGCGCGACCGCCGGCTGATGGCGCTGGCGGCGCACAAGAAAAGATCGGATCAGGAGTTTGGAAGATGACGGAAACAAGCCGCAAGCCCGGCGCCCAGCTGACCAAAGGCAAAGTTATCATCACCTGTGCGGTGACCGGGGCGATCCACACGCCGACCATGTCGCCCTATCTGCCGATCACGCCGGACCAGATCGCCGCCGAGGCGATCGCGGCATCGGAGGCAGGCGCGGCGATCCTGCACCTGCATGCCCGCGACCCCGAGACCGGCAAGCCTGACCAGACGCCGGCGGCGTTCGCCCGCTTCCTGCCGCGCATCAAGCAAGCCACCAATGCCGCCATCAACATCACCACTGGCGGCAGTCCCTACATGAAGGTCGAGGAACGCGTGCGCCCGGCCGCCGAGTTCAAGCCTGAGGTCGCCTCGCTCAACATGGGCTCGATCAATTTCGGGCTCTATCACCTCGTCGACAAATACGAGACTTTCAAATTCGACTGGGAAAGGCCACATCTGGAAGCGACGCGCGACCTTGTCTTTCGCAACTCGTTCAAGGACATCGAATACATTCTTGCGACCTGCTACGACAACGGCACGCGCTTCGAGTTCGAGTGCTACGACATTGCCCATCTCTACAATCTCTCGCACTTCGCCGATCGCGGGCTGGTCAAGCCGCCGTTCTTCGTGCAGTCGGTGTTCGGTCTGCTTGGCGGCATAGGCACGCACCCCGAAGATGTCGCCCATATGAAGCGCACCGCCGACCGGCTGTTCGGCGACCAGTTCCGCTGGTCGGTGCTCGGTGCCGGCGCCAGCCAATTGCGGATCGCGGCCCAATCGGCAGCGCTTGGCGGAAACATCCGCGTCGGGCTCGAAGACAGTCTTTGGGCCGGCAAGGGTAAGCTTGCCAAATCGAACGCAGAGCAGGTGGTGCTTGCCCGCAAGATCATCGAGGGCCTCGGCATGGAGGTGGCGACGCCCGACGAGGCGCGCGAGATCCTGTCACTGAAGGGCGGCGACAAGGTCGCGTTCTGAGGCGGCTCGCCTGTCGCCGCATGGTGGCGCCGATGGGTCGACCGTCGATGCCGAAGGCTTCCTCTGGAATGCCCTCGTCTACGACGGCGGGCCGGTGCGTTATGCGCCAGACGGCAGCGTCGATCGCATCATCGGCATGCCCGTCAAGAAGATCACCAGCGTGATGTTCGGCGGACCGAAGCTCGACATCCTGTACGTGACCTCGATGGCAAAACCGCCGCTGCCGTGCTTTCCCGGCGATGGCGTTCTGCGCGGCAGCCTGTTTGCAATAACCGGCCTTGGAATCAAAGGCGTTGCCAAACCGCGCTTCGCCGGATGACGGCGGCTGCAAAAGGGGATAGAGGCGAATAGGGAAACGAATGCTCGCTCGATTTCTAGATGTTGACGCAATGTTTTCGGCGATCTCGTCCATAGAGGTCGATGGCGGCAGCCTCGTTTCATCCTGAGAGGTTGTCCATGAATTTCGACATTCCCGCCCGCACCGAAGATTACCGTGTCCGCATTGCCGACTTCGTCGAGCAGGAGATCCTGCCGCTCGAGGCCGACAAGGCATCCTATGACGCGCACGGAAATATCACCTTGCCGCTGCTGGAGGCACTCCGCGCCAAGGCGCGGATGGCGGGCCTGTGGTGCCTGCAGCTCAAGCCCGAAACCGGCGGCGCCGGTCTTGGCAAGATGGACATGGCGGTCTGCTACGAGGAGATGAACCGGTCGATCTTCGGCCCCGTGGTGTTCAATTCGGCAGCGCCCGACGATGGCAACATGATGGTTCTGGAGGCGCTCGGCACACCGGCGCAAAAGCAAAAATGGCTGAAGCCGATCGTCGAGGGCAAGGTGCGCTCGGCCTTTGCCATGACCGAACCGCACCCCGGCGGCGGCTCTGATCCTTCGATGATTATGACGCGTGCGAAGCGGCGCGGCGACAAATATGTGGTGACCGGCCGCAAATGGTTCATCACCGGCGCGGAGGAGGCCAGCCATTTCATTCTGATCGCGCGAACCTCGGACGACCCGCGCCATGGTCTGTCGGCCCTGATGTTCCACAAGGACCAGCCGGGCTGGCGCATCATGCGCCGCATCGAGATCATGGGCCCGGAGGAGCATGGCGGGCATTGCGAGCTGGAATTCGATGGGCTCGAAATCCCTGTCGAAGACATGCTGGTCGGCGAAGGCAGGGGCATGAAGGTGACGCAGGTGCGGCTCGGCCCGGCACGACTTACCCACTGCATGCGCTGGCTCGGACTGTCCAGGCGCTGCGTCGAGATCGCGCGCGCCTACGCTGCCGAGCGCCATGGTTTCGGCCAGCGTCTCGCCGACCGCGAAAGCGTCCAGCTGAAGCTCGGCGACCTCGCCATGCGCATCGAGATCGGCCGCATCCTGGTGATGAAGGCTGCGTGGGAACTGGACCGCGGCGGCTTTGCCCGCAAGGAAGTGTCGATGGCCAAGGTCCAGGTCGCCAATGTGCTGCATGACGCGGCCGATGTGGCGATCCAGATCAATGGCGCGCGGGGCTATTCCAAGGACACGGTGCTCGAATGGATTTACCGCTATGCTCGCCAGGCGCGGCTGGTCGACGGTGCCGATGAGGTCCACAAGATGGTGCTGAACCGTTTCCTCAATGAGGAAGAGAGGGGCTTCTGGCGCTGGACTGTCGAAGGCGAGGCATAAGGGACGCGCGCTCAGGAGGAAAGATGGCGCAGCCGTTGAATGCGGACTTCGATCCTGCGGCATTGAAGGGTTTTCTCGCGAGCCGCTTCGGCGATGCCTCAATGTCGCTCGGGCGGATCGGCGGCGGACAGTCCAATCCTACCTATTTCGTGGACTATGGTGCGCATCGCCTGGTGCTGCGCAAGAAGCCGGCCGGGCCGATCCTGCGCGGGGCGCATGCCGTCGATCGCGAATTCCGCGTGCTTGAAGCGCTGGCACCGACCAACGTCCCGGTGCCCGGGCCGGTGCTCTATCACGACGGTGCCGAGCTGCTCGGCACGCCCTTCTACCTGATGGAGCGGCTGGATGGTCGCGTCTTCCACGATTGTTCGCTGCCTGGCCTTTCGCCCGCCGAGCGACGCGGCATCTATTTCGGCATGGCGGAAGCGATGGCCAAATTGCATGCCGTCCGTCCCGACGAGGTCGGTCTCGGCGACTACGGCCGGCCCGGCAACTATTTCGAGCGCCAAATTGGCCGCTGGACCAGGCAGCTCAGGGAATCGCCGAGCGACAGAATTCCGGCACTCGAAGCGGTCGCCGACTGGCTACCGCAGCATATGCCCGTGGATGATGGGCGCGTGTCGATCGCCCATGGCGACTTCCGCCTCGGAAATCTGCTGTTCCATCCTGACAAGCCGCAGGTGATCGGCATTCTCGATTGGGAGCTGTCGACGATCGGCCATCCGCTCGCCGATCTCGGCTTTTGCTCGATGACCTGGCATTCGGCCCCGGACGAATATGGCGGTATCCTCGGCCTCGATCACGAGACACTCGGCATCCCCAGCCAGCGCGAATTCCTCGACCATTATTTCGCCCATGCCGTGCCCACCGCGCCCCTGCAACGCTTCCACCTGGTTTTTTCGCTGTTCCGTTTTGCGGTGATCTTCGTCGGCATCGCCGACCGGGCGCGGGAAGGCAGCGCGGCGTCGGCCGATGCCGCCAGCACGTCGCCTCTCGCCGGCCGCTTTGCCGTACGCGCTCAAGAGATTATCGACGGGGCAAGACCGTGGGGCGCCGCCTGAGGGGAGCGTTCGGGCCCAGGTCCTTTTCCTATACACGCGGTGTCAGCAATCCAATCCCAGAGGCTTTGCGAACGCTGGATCACGACCGGCGGACAGCGCTTCGTCGGCTGGCGACCAGCTTCAGCCAAGGCGCCAAATGGAAGGCGCTCATCAGCAAGTACATCATGACCATTCCGCTCAGCGGCGACGCATCTTGCGCCGCCGAGCAGATCATGTCCGCATCACCCGTGACGGCCGTCAGCAGCGCCATCATTGCGAAGGTTGGCGCGGCTGCCAGGGATAGCCAGTCGGCCGCGCCGCGGGCGGCGACATTGTCGCTTGGGAAATCGGCAGATCCGCTGCCTGCGGGCGGCATCTTCTGCGTGTGGTTGGAGTGCAGTGTCATCGGACGTCAGCCCTGGCCGTACTCGTCGTGGCGGCGCCACCACACGCCCGTCTCGTTACGCCCTCGGGGCGCGCGGTCGAGCCACTGATACATGCCCCAGAGGCCGTCCAATCCGCGCGCATAGGTGGAATAGGCGTGGTAGACGACGCCGTCCTCGAGCACGAACGTGCTCATGCCTGGCCTCTCGCGCGTGTACGTGGCAATGTCTGTTCCGCTCATTGCAGCGAACGTCTCGGAGCCGTCGGCAGTCGTACGCGAGGGTATCTCGGCGAGAGGTGCCTCGCGGACATAGTTGTATTCGATGCCTTCCTCGCGCTGCTGCTCCTCGGTGAACGAAACGTCGAAGTCGAAATTGAAGTCGCTGCCGTGTGAGGACGCCCACGGGAACGTCCATCCCATTCGCCGCTTGTACGCCTGCAGCTTCGCGAGCGGTGCCCGCGATACCGCCGAAAGCGTGACGTCGTGGTTGGCCAGGTGGAGGACGAAGCCGTCGAATCCATCCGCGATCGCTGAGCAGGCCGGACAGCCCGCCGTGTAATCGGGCCCGAACATGAAGTGGTAGACGAGGAGCTGCGAGCGTCCCCTGAAAAGGTCTGCCAGTGAGGCGCTGCCTTCATCGGTCTCGAATCGGTAATCCTTGTCGATCCGAACCCAAGGCAATGCCTGCCGCCGCCGCGCCACCTCATCGCTTTGGCGCGTGAGCTCCTTCTCCGCCTTGAGCAGATCAAGCCGCGCCGCCAGCCACTCCTCACGTGTTCCGGTTCTGTGTGTCGGCATCGTTCGTCTCCTTCCTCGATGTTCGCACCGTTTTCGATACGGCGCGTTTCGATACAGCGCGCTGGCTGTTGGTCCTGAGATAGATTAGGACCGGACATCGAATGGTGAGAGTTACAAATGTGACGGGATTCCGATGGACTCGCTGATCACCGCTGCGGCGCGCGCCCTCGCAACGGGTGATCCCCTCGGCGCTTTGAAGCGGGTCGCCCTGCGTGACGATGCGCCTGCGCTTGCGCTGCGCGGCATCGCGATGGCGCAGCTCGGCGACCTCGTTCGAGCAAAGGCTCTTCTCAAAAGTGCTGCGCGCGTCTTCGGTCCGAAAGAAGCCGTCGCTCGCGCGAGGTGCGTCGTCGCCGAAGCCGAGATCGCGCTCGTCTCGCGCGACCTCGGGTGGCCGGCGAAGGCACTCGACGCCGCGCGGGCGACGCTTGAAAAGCACGGCGACCGCTTTAATGCCGCGCATGCGCGCAATCTCGAGGCTCGGCGCCTGCTCCTGATCGGACGCCTCGATGAGGCCGAGAGCAGGCTCGCCGGGTTCGACCCGACAACGCTCCCACCCGCGTCGAGGGCCGCCCACGAGCTGGTGATTGCGGGGCTCGCGATTCGACGCCTCCGGACCAAGGCGGCGCGCGTTGCGCTCGCGCGGGCCGAGCATGCCGCCCGCGAGGCGGACATCCCGGCGCTGACGGCAGAGGTCGAAAGCGCATCCCTCGTGATGAACACGCCCGCGGCGCGCCTGATCGCGCGTGGTGAGGAGCACCCGCTCCTGCTTGAGGAGGTCGAAGCGCTGCTCGCGTCGGGAGCGCTCGTCGTCGACGCCTGCCGCAATGTCGTGCGGGACGCCGGCATGATCGTCCCGCTCGCGACGCGCCCGGTCTTGTTCGCGCTTGCCCGCACGCTGGGCGAAGCCTGGCCCGCGGACGTGCCGCGGAGCACGCTCGTCGCCCGCGCGTTCGGCGGCAAGCACGCCGATGAATCGCATCGCGCCCGGTTGCGGGTCGAAGTCGGTCGGCTTCGCGTGGAGCTGCGGTCACTGGCGGATGTGAGCGCGACCAAGCGAGGCTTTGCGCTTAAGCCGCGCCGCCCACGCGACGTGGTGGTTCTGGCACCGCCCGTCGACGAGCAGCATGCAGCGGTGCTCGCCTTCCTCGCTGATGGCGAGTCGTGGTCGAGCTCGGCGCTCGCAATTGCGCTCGGAGCCAGCTCGCGCACCGTGCAGCGATCGCTCGAGCAGCTTGCGGCAGCAGGCAAGGTGCAATCGTTCGGTCGCGGGCGAGCGCGCCGTTGGATGACCCCGCCCGTGCCGGGATTCCCGACAATCTTGTTACTCCCCGGCTCACTATCTGGCTACTAGTGTCGGGATAATTCAACAGATCTGAGCCTGGAGGAGAAGCATGAAACGATCTGCAGCCGAAGTCCTCCGCGAATATGGACCCTTTCCGGGTGTCGACCAGGTGGCTGGGGTTACGTTCGACGGTCAGCATGTCTGGTTTGCGTCCGGAGACAGGCTGAACGCCTTGGATCCTGCGAGCGGGAAAGTGGTTCGCGCGATTGAGGTCGCCGCGCACGCAGGAACGGCCTTCGACGGTCAGCACCTGTTCCAGATCGCCGAAGATCGCATCCAGAAGATCGATCCCAACACAGGCCGCGTGCTCGCCACGATTCCGGCGCCAGGTGGCGGCGGCGACTCCGGTCTCGCCTGGGCCGAAGGCTCACTTTGGGTGGGGCAGAATCGCGGTCGCAAAATCCATCAGATCGACCCGCAGACAGGGGCAGTTCTTCGCACAATCGATTCCAACCGGATCGTCACAGGGGTCACCTGGATCGACGGCGAACTCTGGCACGGCACCTGGGAAGGTGACGAGAGCGACGTCAGGCGGATAGATCCTGAAACCGGAAAGGTCCTGGAGAAGCTTGATATGCCCCCTGGAACAGGCGTGTCGGGGCTCGAGTCCGATGGTGGCGATCAGTTCTTCTGCGGCGGTGGAAACAGCGGCAAGGTGAGAGCCATCCGCCGGCCCAGGCGGGGCTCCGAAGTCCGGGCCGACCGCACGAGCAAGTAGCCGAAGCGGACCTGGGGGGCGAGTTTTCCCACCTCGACGAACCGTCCGCCGGGACCGGGCCAGCAGATCATGTGACCATCGACGTGGCGGGCTGCATCCCCGGAGCCTTGCGCGAGCCGATGGCCTGTCGCCGCGCCCCGTTTTTTTGAAGCACACATAGCGCCGTCGTCGCTGCCCTCCGAGCGTGAATCGAAACAGTATACATTATAGACTTAAAATACCTTGCCAGGAGATCCCGCCTATGCTCCACTTGGGCCGTGGAAATGGCTGACAGGTCGAATTCTCCCGACATGTGGCTGGATTTCAAACGGCACGACCGCGAGAACACGGCCTCAAATCATATACGAAATCTTCGCGTGGGGAGGCGTGGATGGCGGAGACCATAGAGCTCAAACGGGTAGGCGAGGGCAACCTGCGTGCCCAGGTCTATCAACAGATCCGCCTGACGATACAACGCGGCGAACTGGCGCCTGGCCGGAAGCTCGTCGACGTCGATATTGCCGCCCAACTTGGCATCTCCAGAATGCCTGTCCGCGACGCGTTGATGCAGTTGGTGCATGAGGGCTATCTCGTCGGCACGACACGCGGCTTCACCCTGCCCACGCTTACCACGACGGACGTCGCCAACATCTTCGAGGTCCGCCGCCTGCTCGAACCGCGGGCCGCCGCGCATGCCGCACGAACACTTGATGCCGCTGGCCTCAAGACGCTGGCAGCCGCACTTCAGGAGGCAGAGGCAGCGGCCGTCGCCGGCGATGCCGACAGCTTTTTCCAGGCCAATTCGGCATTCAGGAATTGTTGGCTCGGCGCCGTCGAGAACGACCGCCTTTCACAAACAATTGCCCGCTTCGCCGACCACGTGCTCGTCGTCCGGTTAAAGACGCTGTCACACCAGCCGACGCAGGCCGTCATCGTGGCCGGCATGCGCGCAATCTACGATGCGTTCGTCAAGCGCGATGCTGTAGCGGCCTACGACCGCATGACCCACTTCATTCAGAACGCCGAGGAGCGTTTCATGAAGCTGAGCCCACCGTTGCAACAGTTCAACGATGAAGCTGTGAGCATCCCGCGGCAGGGAAAATCATGATCAGAAAGCAGCATCCGCTGAAAGGGCCGAACAGGTTCAAGCTCGGTGTCTTCTCGATGAACGCCGATGGCGGCCTGGCAATGACCACCGTTCCCGAGCGCTGGCGCGCCCGCTGGGAAGACAACCTCAATTCTGCCTGCATCGCCGATCGCGCCGGCCTGGAGTTTCTGCTGCCGATAGCGCGCTGGCGCGGCTTCGGCGGTTTGACGCATGTGCGGGAATGGTCGTTTGAGACTTTCACCTGGGCGGCGGGTCTCGCCGTCGCGACGGAGAACATCGGTCTGTTCATGACGGTGCATGTGCCGCTGGTTCATCCGCTGCAGGCTGCAAAAGCGCTGGCGACCGTCGACCACATCTCCAACGGGCGTGCCGGCTTGAACATTGTCTGCGGCTGGAACCCGGACGAGTTCGCCATGTTCGGGCAGACGGTCGGCGACCGGACCTACGATCAGGCCGAAGAATGGATCAACATCATCGAGCGTGCCTACCAATCCAGGGAGCCGTTCGACTTCGGCGGCGAGTTCTATGATCTGAAGGGGGTTGTCAGCCGCCCGCCAAGCCTGCAGGCGCCGCGCCCGGTGACCATGAACGCCGCCTTCGGCGCACCGGGGCGCAACTATGCGGCGCGCCACTGCGACTATTTGTTTTCGACTTTTTCCGAAATCGCCGATGGCCGCGCGCATGTGGTCGACATCACCAACCGAGCGGCTGAAGTTGGACGCGAAGTCGGCGTCTATACGGTCTGCCACGTCGTCTGCCGCGAGACCCAGCAAGAAGCCGAGGATTATTACCGGCGCTACGCGCTGGAATGCGCGGACGAAGGCGCGGTCGACGAGCATATGCGCAAGAAGAAGGAATTCGCGAACTCCCACGACGCGAAGGCCTTCACTGAGTATCGGCAAAGGTTCGCCGGCGGTGCTGGAACGTTTCCGCTCATCGGCACACCGGAAAAAATCGTCGACGATCTCACTGAAATCATGGACCAGGGTTATTCCGGCGCCGCCCTCACATTCGTCAACTACACCTACGAATTGCCCTTCTTCTGTGACCGCGTGCTGCCGCTGATGCGCCAGGCCGGGCTTCGCGTAAATTGACGCCGGCGGCCGCCATTCCGACGACATGGGTGCATGGGCACCACGCCATAAATCCGCGCGCCTTCAAGCAGGCGATGCGGGCGGTGGCGGGCTCGGTCGCCATCCTCGCGTCGGAGCATGACGAGATGGGCTTTTGCGGCATCACGGCGACGGCCGTCTGCTCATTCAGTGCCGAGCCGCCGTCGCTGCTGGCCTGCGTCAAGCGCAGCAGCACCTTTGCTTCGGCCATCCGCGAAGGCTTGCCCTTCTCCGTCAATCTTCCTGCCGGCGACCAGGAGAATGTTGCGCGCGCCTTTGGCGGCATGACCAAAGCCAAGGGCGTCGCGCGGTTCTCGTCCGGATCATGGGTGCGCGGCGAAACCGGCGCGCCCTTGCTTGTCGGCGCGCGGGCAATGTTCGAGTGCCGGGTGGCCGAAATCATCGCGCGAGCAACGCACATGATCGTGATCGGCATCGTCTCGGGGGTCGCGCTGGATCGCGCCGACCGATCGCCGGTCTTCTACGCGCATGGACGGTTCGTGACAGTAGGAGATGAGGCCAACTAACCGCCGTTCACGCGGCGGCGCAGCGATTGCAATTTCAGATCGGCCCGATCATGGGCCCGATCATAGGCGAAGTGATCTAGAGGGAGTACGGCAATGCGCATTTGGAAATCCCTTGTTCTGGCGGCACTTATGTCGGGTGTAGCGGGTATCGCAACGGCCGAAGAGGTCGTCCTCAACGCCGTGCATTTTACGCCGACGCAGAACGGCTACGCACAGAGTTTCCTGAAGTTCGTTCAAAAGGTGAACGAAAGGGGCAAAGGCGTGGTTCAGATCAACGTGCGTGGCGGGCCGGAGGTCATTCCGCCGATTCAGCAGGGCGCAGCGCTCAAGAACGGCCTTATCGACGTGATCGACACACCGGCAGGTCAGTTCCTGGAGCTCGTCCCCGAAGGCGAGGTTTTCTCCGCATCGACGAAGACGCCCTGGGAGGTCCGCGAGAATGGCGGCTGGGATTTCATCAGCGGAATTTTCGAGAAGAAGGCCAATGCCCATCTGCTGGCGCATGTCGACGCGGGCTCGGGTTTCAATATCTTTACCATCGACGAACCCAAGCTCAATCATGAGGGCAGCATTGACTGGGGCAGCCTGAAGATCCGCTCGTCGCCGCTCTATCGCGATTTCCTCGAATCCTTGGGCGCAACGGTCATCGTACAGGCGCCGGGGGACGTCTACACCTCGCTCGAGCGCGGCGTCGTCAATGCTAACGCCTACACCGTATTCGGCTATGCGTCCTTCGGCTGGGACAAATTCACCAAACACCGCATCGACCCGCAATTCTTCAAAACCGACGTGCTGGTCTCGATCAACAAGACGAAATGGGACGCGTTGTCGCCCGAGGCGCAGAAGCTGCTTGCCGATACGGCCATTGAATTCGAGCGAGAGAGCTACGATGCCAATCTTGCCGAGTCCGAAAAACAGGCACAGGCGATGATCGACGGCGGGCAGAAGGTGATCAGCCTGACCGGCGCCGGCCGCGACAAATTCCTGGCGGCTGCCACGCAGGCGAGCTGGGCGAGAATGACCAAACGCGATCCCACCAACATCGACCAGTTGAAGAAATTCTTCCAGTAGTCCGATGGCGGGCGCCCTTATGCGCCCTCCATCAAAGATGGGCATGAGGGCCGTCGGGAATGGACAAATTGTTTGCAGCGATTGCCAAGCTGAGCCTTGCCCTGGCAGCAGCGGCAAAGGTGGTGCTTGGTCTGATCATCGTCGCAGTGGTCGCCGATGTATGCGTCCGCAATCTGGGCCTGAGACCGCTTGCCTGGGCGGTGTCGGCGACGGAATACGGTCTGCTCTACGCGGCATTTCTGCCGATGCCCTGGCTGGTCCACAGCAAGGGCCATGTCTTCGTCGAGTTCCTGCGCAAGGCGCTGCCTGTGCGGGCTCGGGCAGTGCTTGAAAGGCTGGTTTATCTCGCCTGCGTTGGCGTCAGCCTCTATCTTGGCAGCGTCGCACTCTCTTCTCTGATAAGCGCCGTGTCGGGCGGCGAATATGAGACGCGCAGCTTCGA
The DNA here is from genome assembly GCF_053848065.1 of Mesorhizobium sp. BHscii. NCBI lineage: Bacteria > Pseudomonadati > Pseudomonadota > Alphaproteobacteria > Hyphomicrobiales > Phyllobacteriaceae > Mesorhizobium > Mesorhizobium sp. BHscii. Next base: position 75,241 of record NZ_JBSPKW010000009.1, read on the forward strand.
CATGCCGAAATGGCTGGTCTTTCTGCCCATCACGCTCGCCTTCTACCTGTCGGCGCTGGAATGGCTCAGATACCTGGTGGGTCGTGACACGCTGTACACGCTCGATCCTTTGGAAATGGAAGGGCTCTGACTGGTGGCCTGGCTGTTTCCATTCGCCGTGCTCGTTGGCACCATTCTTGTGTTGATGGGCCTTGGGCTGCCGGTCGCCTTCGCGTTCTTCGTCACCAATGTGATCGGGCTGTACCTGTTCTTCGGCGGTTCGATCGGCGTGACGCAGATGATCGCCAACTTCTCTGACGCTGTCTCGACCTATGCGCTTGCGCCGTTGCCGATGTTCCTCGTCATGGGCAGCCTGTTCTTCCGCTCCGGTCTCGGCGAGAAAGTCATCTACGCGCTCGACCTGTGCATCGGCAATCTGCGAGGACGTCTTGCCTATGTCGTGCTCGCCGCCGGCACGATCTTTTCTGCGCTGTCAGGCTCGAGCCTCGCCAATACCGGCATGATGGGCTCGCTGATGGTGCCCGAGATGCTGAAGCGGGGCTATAAGCCGCACATGGCCTACGGACCGGTGCTTGGTGCCGGAAGCCTCGCCGTCATCATCCCGCCATCCTCGCTGGCTGTCTTGCTCGGCTCGCTGGCCCAGATTGACGTTGGCGCGCTGCTCATTGCGGGCGCTCTGCCTGGACTGCTTCTGGTTGTCATGTACGCGACGCTGATCTTCGCACAGACGAAGATCGACCTGGACGCGGCTCCGCACTATCCGGTATCCGCTGTTCGTGCCGCCGAGAAGGTGAGGGCGGTTGCCGTCAACATCGTTCCGATGAGCGTCATCGTGTTCATGGTGGTGGGCACGATCATCCTTGGAATAGCGACACCGACGGAGTCGGCAGGGCTCGGATGTGCTGCCGTCTTCGCGTTGTTGTTTGTCTACCGAAGGTTCAGCTGGTCGGTTGTCTGGAAGTCGCTGGACGATGCGATGAAGGTCACGGGCATGACCTTCCTGATCATCTCGGCTTCGACAACGTTTTCGCAGATATTCGCCTTCTCCGGTGCGTCGAACGGCTTTATCCAGTTCATCGTGGGCTACGATTTTGGGCCGTATTCCATGCTGTTCCTGATGGTGCTCGTCATCCTGCTGCTCGGCATGTTCATGGATCAGGTCTCGATGATGCTGATCACGCTGCCGATCTTCCTGCCGATTGCCCAGCAATTTGGGTATGATCCTGTGTGGTTCGGGTTGATCCTGCTGCTCGCCTACGAAGTCGGCTTCACCACGCCGCCGTTTGGTCTGCTACTGTTCATCATGATCGGCGTTGCGCCAAAAGGCACGTCGCTCAAAACGGTTGCCATGTCGGCGGCGCCTTACATCGCCCTGACCCTCTTGCTGATCCTGCTGATTGTTCTCTTTCCGCAGGTCGCCCTCTTCCTTCCGAATTTGATCTAGCCGAACTCGATCCAGCAGGTATCCGCATGCGCTTTGCCTATCTCGCTTTCTTCCGCGACGACCGCGAGGCAAATTTGGCCATCGCCCGTGAAGACGTTGACGCTGTGCGGCGTGTTATCGCGACCACGCCGGGTCTGGCGCTTGCAAACATCTATCTGCCCGAAGTGGCAACGGACATGTTCAACAACGATGGGCCACCGCCGGTCTTTGGCTTCCAGCTCTATTTCGACGAGTTGGCGGACATGGAGACGGCACTCGCGCCGTCTGGCCATCTGCAGGCGCTTGCCGCACCGGGTGTGCTGTCGAGCATCGCCGGTTCGAGGCCGACGCAGCAGGCAATGTGCGTGCGTCCGTTCCCCGTCGATGACGCTGGCATCAGGACGTCTGGGCTCCCCTGCAGTTATCTTGTCCATTATCCCGGGCCGGCCGAAGACATGAATGCCTGGCTCTACCACTATGTGACGCATCATCCGCAATTGATGCGGGGCTTCCCCGGCATTCGCCACATCGAGGTTCTGTCGCGACTGGATTGGTGCGGCTCGCTGCCCTGGCCGCGGGTCGACCATATGCAGCGCAACCGGGTCATGTTCGACAGTCCTGCGGCGCTGACGCACGCACTGCAATCACCGGCGCGGCTGGAGATGCGCGCCGACTACAAGACCTTCCCGCCCTTTTCAGGCGGCAGCCTGCACTTTCCGATGTCGACGGAAGCCGTGCATCCTTTGCCGCGGACCACCGCCAAATAGGCGCGGACAGTTTTCGCCGACGCCGAAAAATCTCTGGAGATTTCATGTACGACTTTCGGAAGAAATGTGTCTCTCTCGATCGCCTCATTGGCACCTTCTGCGCCATTCCGCATCCGGTGGCGGTCGAAGTGGCGGCTGCAAGCGGGGTCGATTTCCTGTGCATCGACTGGGAGCATTCGCAGATTGGCCGCGAGCGGCTTGAGGACCTGATCCGCGCGGCCGATGTCCACAAGGTACCTGCGATGGTGCGTGTGCCGGGCCACACGCCGGAGTGGATTGCGGCCGCGCTCGATGCCGGCGCGTCAGGCGTCCTGGTGCCGCGCGTCTCGACGGCCGAGCAAGCGCGTATGGCGGTCATGGCCTGCCGTTACCCGCCCGTCGGCGCCCGCGGCGTTGGTCCAGGCCGAGCCGCCGGCTATGGGTACAGGATTCCGGAATACCTCGAGTCGGCCAACGAGGCCCTGACGGTCGCGATCCAGGTCGAGACGGCCGAAGGCCTCGCCAACATCGACGACATTGTCCAGGTCGACGGCGTCGACGTGATCTTCATTGGGCCCGGCGACCTGTCCGTCTCGATCGACGCCATGGGGCCAGCCGGCCAGGACAAGCTCAATGCCGCGATCGTCAGGATCGCGGCTGCGGCGCGTGCGGCCCGCAAGGCCGTCGGCATCTTTCGCCCCTCGGCAGATGATGTCGGCAAATGGTCGAAGCATGGCATCAGCTTCTACATGCTGGCCAGCGACACGATGTTTCTCGGCGCCGGCCTTGCCGCTGGTGCCGCCTCCGCGCGCAGCGCCTGATGCAAGAGTTTGGCATGAAGATAATCAAGACCGACGGCGTGTTATCAGTCGAGGAAGAGCAGCTGCGCTACCTCGACGGCTTGAACGCCGAGTTTGTCGAAAAGACGCTTCTCACAGAGGATGCCCTGATCGAGCAGTGCCGTGACGCTGATGCATTGATGATATTGCGGGAGCCGATCACAGCTCGCGTTCTGGCCGAACTGAAGAACCTCAAGGTCATCGGACGGTTCGGCGTAGGCCTGGACTCGATCGACATCGAGGCCGCTAGCCGTGCCGGTGTTCAGGTAACCTATGTGCCGGATGCCAATCTGGTGGAAGTCAGCACGCATGCCATGGCGCTGATCCTGGCCTTGGCGCGCAGGCTGAAACAGTTCGACGGCGCGGTCCGCGCCGGCCGCTGGGCTGCAATGACCGACGGCGCCGGCATCACGCGGCCCGACAGGCAGATTCTCGGGCTGATCGGCTTCGGCCAGATCGGACGCCTGACTGCCGAGCGGGCGCGGGTCTTCGGCTATCATGTCATCGCGTACGACCCGCATATGCCGGCGGAGCGCATTACGGCCGGTGGTGCTGAACCGGTCGGTTTCGATGAGCTGCTAGCCAGGGCCGACATCGTCTCGCTGCACGTTCCGGCGACACCGGAGACCAGAAACATCATGTCGGCCGGAGCCCTGTCGCGCATGAAGGAAGGGGCAATCCTCATTAACGTATCTCGTGGCGGGCTGGTCGACGAAGTCGCGTTGGCGGATTTGATCCGGCGCCGCCATTTAGCAGGGGCTGGCATCGACACATTCGAGCAGGAGCCGCCTTCGCCCGACAATCCGCTGCTGGCGCTGGACGCCGTCCTGGTCAGTCCGCACGCGGCGCACTACTCGACCCAGTCTTACGCCGAGGTTCGCAACAAGGTGTTTGCCGATGTCGCATCCGTCCTGCGCGGCGGGAAGCCGCTATATCCGGTCAACCGGATATGACTGCTCTGCAAATAGCTCAGCCCCGCTTGGGCTTGTCGCGGCGCTCGACGATGTAGATGTGGTCGGCCGCCAGAACCACATCGCCATGCTGGTTGATCACCTCGCAGCGCTCGATGACCCGGCCCGACTCTGGCCGCTTCGGGTCGTCCTCCTTGGCCGAAATGGTGGTGCGGGTCTTGATCGTGTCGCCAATGAACACCGGCTTGATGAAGCGCAACCTGTCGTACCCATAGGAAAAGGCGACCGGGTTGATGACGCTTGCCGTCAGCCCTACGCCGACCGAGAAGACCAGCGTGCCGTGGGCGATGCGCTGACCGAACGGCGTCGTCTTCATGAACTCGGCGTCCATGTGATGGGGAAAAAAATCGCCGGTATGGCCGGCATGAACGACGAAGTCGGTCTCGGTGATGGTGCGCCCGCTGGTCATGCGCGACGAACCGATCTGATAGTCTTCGAAATAGACAGTCTGCTCCATGTCAGGGCCTCGCCGCGATTGGTGTTGCCGGCGCCGCGCTCGATTGGTAGGCGGCCTCGACCAGCGCCATCGTGTTCCAGCCGTCTTCGACGGAACTGACGAGCTCGGTGTCCTCGCCTGATGCATAGCGCTGCACATTGGCCATGCGGCCGACGAAGGCGTCGGGAAACCATTCGCCGATGAGTGGCACAGCAACCCAGTCGGAGCCGCCCTTCGGATAGATTTCAAGGATGTCAGGCTCGCCGCGCGGATAGTCGAGATTGAGCCCGAGTTTGAGATAGGCGGCGCCCTCGGTGCCGCAGATGCGGAATTCGCAGGCCTGATGTTTTCGGCCGAATTTGTGATCGTGGTTGATCGACAGTGCGCATCGCACAGTGTCGCCATAGTCGAGGATCGCGCTGGTGCGAGTTTGCGCGACCTTGTGGCCGGGATGGCCGAGCGTCTTGGCGTGAACGCCCCGGGGATCGCCGAGCAATTGCCGGATCAGGTCGAGATAATGGATCGAATGCATGGCGATCTCGACGCGCGGCGCCTTCACCAGAAACTCCCAGAGTTGCCACGGCGTCGCCAATGCAAGCCATGCATCGAAATCGACCACGTCGCCCAGCCAACCCTTGGCGATTGCATCCTTCAGCGCCAGCATCATCGGCGCGAAGCGGAGCTGGAAGTTCACCGCCGCCTTCAGTTTTTTGGAGCGGCAGATTTCGAGGATTTCGGTCGCCTCGCTGAGATCGCTGCCCATCGGCTTCTGGATCAGCGCCACTGCACCATCTGGCAACGCCCTGAGCACGCCGGCATGATGAGCCGGCGGCGTCGCCAGGTCGAAGACGGCGTCCTTGATCGCTGCGGCTTCCCCGACCGACCGGTAAGTGGCGACGCCCCATTTCCGCGCCAGTCTTTCCGCCTTGGTATGGTCGGGATCGAAAAGCCCGGCGACCGGGAAACCGGCTTTTCCATAGGCCGGGAAATGCGCATCGCCGGCGATCGAGCCGGCGCCGAAAATCACGATCGGCCTCGGCTTCGATGGCTTCGCCCAGGACTGGGAGAGCGAGTCAGGATCGAAAACGCCGTCAGTCATGATGGAAGACTTCGTCCATCGATGCCCACCACTCGCCCTCCTTGCGGGTCGGCAGCGGCTCCTGGCAAGGCATGCACAGCGCCCACCATTCCTGCGTCTTGGGATCGGCGGCCATCTTCGCCATGTCGGCGGCATAATCGGTGCCGTGGTATTCGAAAGTGCTGAATAAAAGGTGCTCCGGCTCCTTAAGATAGATCGAATAATTCCTGATGTTGCAGGCGGAAATCATGGCAAGCACGTCACGCCATACGGCAGCGTGAAGCCGCACATACTCGGTGACCTTTTCCGGCTTGAGGCCGAGCACCATTCCCATCCGCTGCATGTCCGGCTCCCTATTTTGTTATTTCGGTGGTGAATTCCGCAATGCTCTTCGCCTTGACGGCATCCCAATCCCAGTCGATGCCGATGCCGGGCTCGTCCGGTGCCAGTGCTTGGCCGTCCTCGATGCGCATTTTCTTGCCGGTCAATTCGTCGAGCTGCGGAATATACTCGACATATCGGCCGTTCTGAATGGCGCAGGTCAGGCTGACATGCAGTTCCATCAGGAAATGCGGGCAGACCGGGATATCGAATGCCTCGGCCGCATGCGCGACCTTCAGCCACGGCGTGATGCCGCCGATGCGGCCGACATCGACCTGCACGATCGAGCAGCCGCCTTTTTGCATGTATTCGCGGAAATGCCGGATCGAATAGAGCGACTCGCCGATGGCGATCGGCGTCGACGTCGCATTCGACAGCCGCACATGGCCGTCTATGTCGTCGGCCGGCAGCGGCTCCTCGATCCAGGCGAGGTCGAGATCGCGCAGCCGCTCCGCCCGGCGGATCGCCTCGTCGACAGAAAAGCCCTGGTTGCAGTCGGTCATGATCTCGTAGGATGAGCCGACTGCTTGGCGCACCGCGGTAAGCCGGGCGAGATCCTCGGAGCCGTGCGGCTTGCCGATCTTGACCTTAGAACCGCGAAAACCCTTTGCCTTGGCGGCGAGCGCGGCCTCGACCAGCGCCTCGGTCTCGATATGCAGCCAGCCGCCCTCTGTGGTGTAGAGCGGGCAGCGGTCCTTGGCGCCGCCGGCCAGCTTCCACAGCGGCAGGCCGAGCTTCTTTGCCCTGAGATCCCACAGCGCCGTGTCGATGGCCGCCAGCGCGATTGCCGTGATGGCACCGATCGTCGTCGCGTGGGTGGCGAATTCGAGCTCGTGCCAGATCGCCTCGATCATGTCGGCGTCGCGGCCGATCAGCCGCGGCGCAAGGTGATCGGCCAGGAGCCGCATCACCGAGGAGCCGCCGGTGCCGATCGTGTAGCTGTAGCCGGTGCCGACCGCGCCGTCGGCGTCGGTGATGGTGACGATCGGCGTTTCCTGGCTGACAAAACTCTGGATCGCATCAGTGCGCTTGACCTTCGGCACCAGGTCGACCATCCGCAGTTCGGCTTTTTCGATCTTTGCCATGACGTTAACCTCGCAATGTCCCGCCGGTATCGACAGAAAACAGATGGGCCTGCGACAGGTCCAGGCTCATTTTCACGCGGTCGCCCGCCTTTAGCTGTTTTGGATTGACCATACGCGATACCCAGACACCGCCGTTGAATTCGGCGAACACCAGCGTCTCGTTGCCGAGCGGTTCGGTGGCGATCATCGGCAACTCCGGCTGATGACGTCATCGAACTTGCCTGACAGATCGGCAGCAGAAGAATCGCCTGCATCAAGTGCGAGCAAGGGTGCGTCCGGGACTCGTATCGATCCAATTCAGCCTATTCATATATAAACAGAATATTCATAAAGGCGTCAAGTTGAAAGTTCTTCCGGAAGCAGGTCATCGTGCATATATGAAAGTCGAAATTCACCGGGAAGTGACTATGGCAGGGGACGAGGACGACGACCGTTATCGCGCGCCGGCGCTCGACAAGGGGCTCGACATCCTCGAGCTTCTGGCCGGCGTCGACGGCGGCCTGACGCAGGCGGAAATCGCCAAGAAACTCGATCGCAGCCCCAACGAATTCTATCGCATGCTCGACCGGCTGGTGCGACGCGGCTACGTCACGCGGCCAGACGGCGACCGTTATTCGCTGACCCTCAAGCTGTTTGGCCTAGCGCAGCTGCACGCGCCGGTGCGGCGGCTGGTTTCCTATGCGACGCCGCTGATGCGTGAACTTGCCGAAACCTCGCAGCAGGCAAACCAGCTTGTCGTCTTCGACCGCGGTTCCGCAGTGGTGATCGCACAGCAGGAAGCGCCGGACTACTGGGGCATTTCGATTCGCGTCGGCTCGCATATCAGCCTGTTCGACACGGGATCCGGACATGTGCTGCTGGCGTTCCGCTCGCCGGAAGAGCGGCAGATGATGATCTCAGAGCATCTGCGCAGCACCGACAAGCCGCCTCAATCGCCGGAATTCTTTGCCCGCCTCGACCAGATACGTGAACGCGGCTACGAAATGATGGCGTCAATGCAGACCGCCGGCGTATTCAACCTGTCGACCCCCGTTCTCGGTTCGGACGGCAAGGCAATCGCAGCACTATCGATCCCATACATAACCCTGGTCAACGCACCCAAGGCGCCCGATATCACCAGGACGATAGAGCTGTTGCTGGCGGCGACCGAAAAGCTGTCGCAACTGGCGGGATCAACGGTTAAGCAGGCGAAGTAAATTCTTATTTGAATGAAAAATTTCTCCGTGAGATGATTCGAAACGCGGGAGGAGGAGAGCGTTGTCATGATCTTCGATACCCATCTACACCTGATCGACCGGTCGGCGCTGCGCTATCCCTGGCTCTCCGGCGTGCCGGCACTAAACCGCGATTTTTCCCACGACGAATATGCAGTCCAAGCTCGCCGGGCCGGCATAGAGGGCGCATTGCATATGGAAGTCGATGTCGATCCGGCCGATATCGAGGCTGAGACCAGCCATGTGAAGGCGCTGTCGCAACAGAAGGACAGTTTGCTGAGAGGGGCGATCGCATCGTGCCGTCCGGAAGAGCCGGACTTTGCCGCCTATCTCGAGCGTCAGAAAGCCAATCCCTTCGTCAAGGGTTTTCGGCGCGTACTCCACGTCATGCCGGACGAGCTTTCGGAAGGCGCGCTGTTTCGCGAAAACATCAAGCGGCTTGCTGGCACCGGGCTGACATTCGATCTCGTTGTCCTGCCGCATCAAATCCCTAAAGCGATCGCACTCGCCGATCTCGCGCCTGGCGTCCAGTTCGTGCTCGACCATTGCGGCGTGCCCGACATCAAGGGCAGCAGTGAGCATCCCTGGCGCGAGCATATGGCGGAGATTGCGCGGCGCCCGAACGTCGTCGGCAAAATTTCCGGTGTGGTCGCCTATGCGGAGGCTGGATCGTGGACTGTCGAAACGCTGCGTTCCTATGTGGAGCACACCATCGAATGCTTCGGCTGGGATCGCGTCGTGTGGGGCAGCGACTGGCCGGTCTGCACGCTTGGCGGCGGGCTAGCGACCTGGGTGGCAGCAACGCACGCGCTGCTTGCCGGTGCCAGCATCGACGAGCGAGAAAAGCTGCTTTCCGCCAATGCGAAGCGGCTTTGGCGTTTGTGAGCCGCCTCAGATCGTAGCCGACTCGTGCCGCTCGCGGCCGTAGAGCGAACCAGCAGCACGATGACCAGGCCAAGTGCCGTCTGCACGGTCGAGGGCCGGAAGCCGAGGCCGATCAGCAGCGTGAGTTGCCGCAGATCAGGCTGTTCATGTTCTCCTCCATTTAAGCTGCTTCAGGCTCCTCTACCGGCAGCGCCGGGTGCCGGGAAACTCTCCAGAAACAGGCGATTGAGATCGGCGACGACACGGCCGGCATGGTGCTTTTCGGCCAGGCCGAGATTGATGCGATCGGACGCGGCCTGCTGGAAGGCCATGTAGCCGTCGTGCCGTGGCCTGACCCAGGAACCTTCGAGGGTGGCGCGGGTGTTCATGTAGAAATTACCGGCGGCTGCGTTGACGGCTGCATCGTCCCAGGCTGCGGCATGGCCGGGCTGGCCGCCGGCCGCAGCATAGGGGCCGCGCTGCACGTCGCCGCTTGCGATCCAGTAAGCAAAGTCGGTGGCCGCTTGCTTGGCCTTCGAAAAGGCCGACACGGCAATGCCGGTTCCTCCGAGCGCCGAGCCGGCGGGACCGGCATCGCCCACAGCCGGGATGTCGGCGAAAGCAAGGCGGTTGGTCCGGAATCCGGCAATGGCATAGGAGACATAGCCATAGATCAGCGGCGCACAGGCGATCCGCGAGCCGGACCTGGCCATTTCCTCCAGGACGTCGATCGGGTCCATGCCAAGGCAGGCCGGATCGACGAGAGCCGCGATCTCGCGCATTATCTCGAAAACGCGGCTGCCCATGTCAGGGTTTACGTGGTCGCCAGGCTCCTCGGCGGCCGGCCGGCCGAGATTGCCGGCAAGCGTGTAGAACACCATCAGCGAATGCGGCGGCCTGAGCGGCAACAGCACACGGCCTTGTCGCGCCAACTCGAGCATCTCCGCCCAGTTCGCCGGCACGGCGGAAAGCATGTCCGGCCGCCACGCCTGCACCTGGCTCGCCGTGTCGATCGGAAGCGCCCACTGCCGGCCTTGCCAGTTGTAACTCGGATAGGAGCGGCCGACGCTCCCCGCCGCCAGCGCCGCACGTTCCGCTTCCCGGCCCACGACGTCGAGCGGCGCCAGACAATTCTCGGCGGTGATCTGGCCGACATGCGGATGATCGATGACGATCAGATCATAGGCACGGGCCAGTTCCTCGACCGGAAAGGATTCGAAATCCTGCAGCGAGCGCTTGTCCCACTCTATTGCGACGCCGGTGCGCTGCTTCCACAGCGCCGAACAGGCGACCATCGGGTCGTAGCCGCGTGGATGGCTCCAGGTCATGCCTTTGAGCGTCACGTCGCTCACAGCCCGAATTCCTTGCGAATCTTTGCGCTGTGCTCACCAATGCGCGGCGCGGCGCGCTCGACCTTCGCGCGGGCGCCATCGACCCTGAGAGGCGAGCGCGTAGTGAGGATCGAGACGTCATCCTCTCGCGTCACGGTCTGCAGCATATCGAGGACCTGGAAGCCCTCGCTGGCCATCATTTCCGGCCAGGTCAGCACCTTGGCACACCAGATGTCGGCAGGCTCGAGGATGGCAAGCCATTCCTCGACCGTCTTCGTCGCAATTTTTTGCGCGATGATCGCCTTGATCTCGTCGCGGGCCGTGAACCACGTCGACGGCTGATCGCGATAGGGCGCAAGCTCTTCGAGCCCCAGCAGATCGGCGAGCTTCGAGATCGGCGACATCGCGATCGCCAAATAGCCGTCCTTCGCCGGATAGACGCCGTAGGGCGCCGACAGATAGGCGTGGGCGCTACGGAAGGCTGATCGCCGCGGAAGGCGGCGCCCGTCATTGAGATGCGTGGTCAGCACCTCGAACTGAAAATCGACCAACGCCTCCAGCAGGCTGGTTTCGACATGGCTGCCCGTGCCGGTCACGCCGCGCCGCACCAGTGCGGCAAGGATCCCTTGCGCGGCGGCGGAGCCCGCCAGCATGTCGGCGATCGCCAGGCCGAAGGGCACCGGACCCTGGTCCTCGTCGCCGTTCAGCCACATCACGCCGGAACGGGCTTGCGCCAGCAGATCCTGCCCGGGCCGCTTGACCCACGGGCCCTCCTCGCCATAGCCGCTGATCGAGGCATAGACCAGGCGCGGATTGATCTTGCGCACCGCCTCAAAATCGAGGCCCAGTCGCTCGATGACGCCGGGCCGAAAATTCTGGATCAGCACGTCGGCCTTGGCCAGCAGGCCGCGCAGCGCCGCAAGGTCGGCCACGTCCTTGAGGTCGATGGCGAGACTTTCCTTGGCCCGGTTGATGGCATGGAAGATGGTGGAATCGCCGCCGATCTCGGTGTCGCTGAGATAAAGCCGGCGCGACAGGTCGCCGCCATTCGGCCGCTCGATCTTGATGACGCGGGCGCCGAGGTCGAGCAGCCGCAGCGAGCAGTAGGGTCCGGACAGGAACTGGCTCATGTCGACGACGACGAGCCCGGTCAGCGGCAATTCGGCAGTGGCGGCCATCGCCTATTTCTCCGTCTTCCCGGCGAAATCGGCCGGATTGCTGTACTTCACCGTCTGCAGGTGCTCGCAATAAAGCACAAGCTCTCGCCTTCCGTTTCGGCGAAAATCTGGCCCTGCACGTAAGGGTGGATATCGAGCACCAGCGCGTTGAAAAGGTGGCTATCGCCCTCGGACATCGTCCTGCGCAGCGAGCGGATTTTCTGGCCGACCGGCCAGTCTTCATAGAACCAGTTCTCCGCGTTCCAGACGGGGAGATCGGCGTGGTCCTTCGGCATGTTGGCGGGGTGTGTCGACGCCACGCCGACGGTCGGCGCAAAACCAGTCATGACAGTGTCCGCTGGAAGCAAGGATCATCCGTCCGGGCGCGCCGCGGACCGGCGAACTGCATGATGGATCCTCCCGTCAATCTTCTTTTGTGAATAATATTTTCACATATGGGGTGGTGTTGCAAGCGTGAACAGGCGAAATTTTGCTCGGGTCCGCGGCGGCCAACGCCGGCGGAACAAGGGAGGATTTTGATGCAGAATGCCTGCCTGGTTTTCGTTGGCAGCCTCCGTTGTCGAGCGTCGCCCACAAGGGCACGGGCCTGACACAGCCCGTCCCAAGAACGCCCTCATGCTCACAGCGTCACCGAGACGATCGCCGGTGGCGTGGCGATCGTCGCCGATCTCGGCATCGATCGGCTTGTCTCGTACCGCATCGGGCCTGATGGCAGTCTGACCAGACTGGCGGAGCAGGCGCTTGCGCCCGGCGCCGGCCCGCGCCATGTGGCGCTGCATCCGGGCGGGCGCTTCGTGTTCGTCATGAACGAACTGGATTCAACGATCGTGTCGCTTGCGCTCGACGATGTGCCAGGAAGGCTCTCGGTCATCGACACGAAACCGGCCGTGCCGGCCGCGGCCGCGCGACGGCAATCATTGCGCCGACATCCAGATCTCGCCCGACGGCCGCTTCCTCTATGGTTCCAACCGCGGCCATGTCAGCGTTGCGGTGTTTTCGGTTGACCAGGAAACAGGCACGCTTGCGCTAGTCGATCACACGCCCTGTGGGGGTGCCACGCCGCGCAATCTGGCGCTGACGCCCTCGGGCCGCCACCTCCTCTCCGCCAACCAAAATGCCGATCGCATCAATATTTTTGCCCGCGACGCTGCCACGGGCCGGCTGGCCGACACCGGCGATCCATCGATATCGGCACGCCCATGTGTGTGAAGATCGTGCGTTGAAAGCCATCGGTCTCGTTCCAGCAGCGAAGGGCTGCACGATCCTGTGATTTCGGCTGAGCCATCAGCGTGATAGCTTCCAGTTGTTTCCGCTGCGGAGTCGTCATGCGTACCAAGCTGCTAGAAATCACCCTTGCTATGTTGCTGCTGGCTGGCGGCGTTCCAGCCGGCCATGCGGAAGTGGCCGAGCGGCCGTCGCCTTCGGGTGGAGTTCTGTCCCTGCTTCCGCCTCCCCAGATCTCTGATCATTCGATCGTGATCGCGGGACGTACGCTGAACTATCAGGCAAAGGCCGGCACGCTCTCGTTGCTATCCGGTAAGGGCGACGTCACGGCGGAAATTTTTCATGTCGCCTACACGCTACGTCCCGAGCCAAGCCGGGAACCTGACCCTCGGCGTCCCGTTACCTTCGTATTCAATGGAGGTCCAGGAGCGGCTTCAGCCTATCTGCATCTCGGCGCGCTCGGTCCCCGCGTGATGGCGACGGCGGATAATGGAAGTTTTCTCCCATCGCCGCAGAGGCTTTTGGACAACCCGAACACATGGCTCGACATGACCGACCTGGTCTTTGTCGACCCCGTCGGAACGGGTTACAGCCGCGAAGCACCCGGGACCGAGGCGCGCAGCTTCTGGGGCGTCAACCAGGACGCCGCCTCGATGGGCGCCTTTATTCGCTTCTATCTGGCACAGGCGGGCCGCACGGCGTCACCGGTGTTTCTTGCTGGCGAAAGCTATGGCGGGTTTCGGGCTGCACTGCTCGCCAAGACGCTTCAGGATGATATCGGCGTCAGTCCTCGCGGCCTCGTGCTCATCTCTCCGGCGCTCGAATTCACGCTCGTGCGCCCAGACGAGTTCCAGCCGCTCCACTGGGCGCTTGAGCTCCCGTCGCTGGCGGCGGTGCGCCTGCGCAGCGAAGGCGTCACCGGTTCCGAGCTGCACGAGCGGTTGGCCGATGTCGAACGCTATGCCCTCGGCGACTATCTTGTCGCGCTTGCCAGCGGGCTGGAACAGGGTGGGCGCCTGGCGAGCCCGCGCGTGGCCGAAATCACCGGCCTGCCGCTCGAACTCGTCAAACGAAACTTTGCACGCATTCCCACCGAACTCTTCGCCAAGGAGTTTGCGCGCGCAAGGGGCAATGTTCTCAGCGCCTATGACGGCACGATCGAAACGGCGGACATCGCCCCGGAAAGTCCAAGGCCTCGCGGTCCTGATCCGGTCCTCGACCGAAGCGTGCCGGTGCTCACTTCCGCCTTTGTCAGCTATGTGCGTGAGGAATTGAAATTCCGCACCGAAATAAGCTACCGGCTTCTCAACCGTGAAGTCAGCGGCAATTGGGATTACGGGACGAGCCCGACGCGTCAGGGCTATGTCGGCGTGATGGATGACCTTCAGCAGGCGCGAGCGCTGAACCCCGGCCTCGGCGTTTTGATCGTTAACGGCTACACCGACCTGGTGACACCCTATTTGGCATCCCGCTACCTTGTCGGCCAGATTCCTTCGCTTCCTGGCGCAAAGCCGATCCGCATTGACCTGCTGGAAGGCGGCCACATGATGTATTTCAGGCCAGAGAGCCGGCGCGCGCTGAGAGAGGCCGCGTCCGAGCTTTATCAAGTGCCGAAATGAAACGGTTGAACCCGCGTACAATGGTCCAGATGAGGGCGTAGCCGCCTCGACGCGATAACGCAACACGAACCGGAGAGGCGAGCAACGATGACATCTCAGGATGCAGAACTGACCTGGCTCAACCCGCCACCGCATCATGCTTTTGCCGACAGCACCGTGCATGTGCGCACCGGCAAGGAAACCGATTTCTGGCGTGAGACGTTCTACGGCTTCTGGCGCGACAATGGCCACCTCCTGTACCAGCAGGTCGAGGGCGACTTCAGCGCCGAGGTCACCGTCAAGGGGGACTACAAGGTGCTCTATGATCAGGCCGGTTTGATGGTCCGGCTGAGCGAGACGCACTGGGTCAAGGCCGGCATCGAGTTCACCGACGGGCTGGCGTATTTTTCTGTCGTCGTCACCAATGATGCTTCCGACTGGTCGTTGGTCAGCATCCCGGCTGGTCCGGACGGCGTCAGGATCCGGCTGACCCGCCATGCCGAGACAATCCGTGTTCAGTATCTTGATGCCTCCGACCATCACTGGAAGCCGGTGCGGCTCGCCTATTTCCCGCCCTCGAAAACAGTCGATATCGGCATGATGTGCTGTTCGCCGCAACGTGAAGGTTTCGAAGTCACATTCAGCGATTTTTCGGTCGGCCCGGCGATCTCGAGGGAACTCCATGACTGATGCGTCCCATGGCATGCGGGCCAATCGGACTTTTACGATCTGACGGACGGTATGCCTCAGAACACGAATGGTAGGCCTGAATCGCCAATCCGCCGCACTAAATCCGTACCACACCAGAATCCGTAAGGGAGAAGCTCCATGACATCAGACGTGGCAGTTATCGCAGGAGCCGGGCTGGGGCTGAGCGCCTCGCTTGCACGTCTTCTCACCAAGGAGGGCTTTCGCGTGGTCCTAGCTGCCCGCAACCTCGGCAAGCTGAGCACGCTGGTCGACGAGACCGGCGCGCTGGCGGTCGAAACGGACGTTGCCGATGTCGCGTCGGTCGAAAACCTGTTCGACGTCGCCGACAAAGCCGGTCCTCTGTCGCTTGTGGTTTTCAACGCCAGCGGCCGCGCCCTAGGACCGATCGCCGACCTCGATCCCGAATCGGTCAAGCAGGCGTTGCTAGTCGGCGCCTATGGCGGGTTCCTGGTCGGCCAGCAGGCTGCGCGCCGGTTGCTTTCCCGCGGCTCCGGCTCGATCCTGTTCACCGGCGCCACCGCCAGCGTCAAGGGGTTTTCGGGTTCGGCCGGCTTTGCCATGCCAAAGTTCGGCCTGCGCGGACTGGCCCAATCCATGGCCCGCGAACTTGCCCCGAAAAACATCCATGTCGCGCATTTCATCGTCGACGGCGTGATCGCGCCGAACGAGCCCGGCCAGAATAGGCCCGGACAGGCCAGCGAACCCGACCGGCAGGACCGCCGGCTATCTCCAGATGCGATCGCCGAAACCTATCTCGCAATCCACCGGCAGCATCGCAGCGCCTGGACTTGGGAGCTCGAACTCAGGCCATGGCTCGAGAATTTCTGAGCGTCGGCCGCACTGCAATTCGCGTATATGATTGCCATGATGCCTTCGTGCCATGGAATACCCGTTCGGACGTTATTTGCCTGCCGGCCGCCAAACGCAGCGCTGACTTTCTTCCATTGGCGTCGAGATTGGATCGACCATTGCTTTGATCGCAACGACCTGCGTGTCACCGTAAGGCCTGATCCAAGCCTTGAGGCAGGAGGAGGTTGACCATGGCCAGGATTGTACCCGTGCTCGATCTCAGCCGTCTCGAACAGGGCGCGTCGGAGCGTCGGACCTTTCTGTTCGACCTGCGCACGGCGGCCCGCGATGTCGGCTTCTTCTATCTCAGCGGGCATGGAATTTCGGCTGTTGAGATCGACGAGGTGCTCGGCGCCTCGCGTCGGTTCTTTGCCTTGCCGGAAGCCGACAAGCTGGCCATCGAAATGGTCAAATCCCCGCAATTCCGCGGCTACACGCGCAGCGGTGGCGAACTGACCAAGGGCAAGGCCGATTGGCGCGAACAACTCGACATCGGCGTCGAGCGTCGACCCATACCACAGGGGCCGGGCATTCCTGCCTGGACGCGGCTGCAAGGGCCGAACCAATGGCCTTCGGCCCCGCCGGAACTCGAGCCGGCGCTGCTGGCATGGCAGGCCAAGGCGACGGCGGTGGCGATCCGCCTGCTGAAGGCTTTCGCGCTGTCGCTCAACCAGGCCGAGGACGCTTTCGATCCGATCTATAGCGGTGAGCCCAACCATCGCATGAAGATCGTGCGCTATCCCGGACGCGACGCAACCGGTGGTGACCAGGGCGTCGGCGCGCACAAGGACGGCGGGTTCCTGACGCTCCTGCTCCAGGACGACAACAGGGGCCTGCAGGTCGAATATGACGAAAGCTGGGTGAATGTGGATCTCATTCCCGGAACGCTGGTGGTCAACATCGGCGAGCTCCTCGAACTGGCATCGAACGGTTATCTCAGGGCGACCGTCCATCGTGTCGTCACACCGTCGGCCGGTGTCGAGCGAATATCCGTTCCTTTCTTCTTCAGCGCCCGGCTCGATGCGACGATCCCGCTGCTCACACTGCCTGAAGAACTGGCTGCCGAGGCGCGCGGACCGGCGAGCGATCCGGACAACCCGCTGTTTCGCGACGCCGGAACCAACGTGCTGAAAAGTCGCCTGCGCTCGCACCCCGACGTGGCGCGCCGATATTATGCCGAGCTCCTTGAGACGAGGGCGTCATCTGTCTGAAAACGTCAGAGCAAATAGAACAGGAATTTTCGTCATCCCGCCGGCTTTTGGAATTTTGTTCGTCGCCAACACGCCCAAACAAGCTCAAACAGGTAAGACCGTTCGACGGTTTCCTCCCATTCCGGTGAACGGCGTTCCCCCTCTGAAGGTTGTAACCTTCATTTTGGCCGGGCCGATTCGAGCCCGGCCTTTTTTCCGCGCTCTCTTGGCGAATGCGTCAGGGCCGATTCTTCAAAAATTAGCTTCCCGCCAACGACAATCCACGGGCGCGTTCGCACAGCAGGGCAAGCAACTCGCTGCGCCGCGTTTCCGCTGTGTCGACTGGCAATACGAAGCAAAGGGTCTTGTTGATGGCGCCGTGGCCATCGCGGATAGGCGCGGCCATGCACCACGTGAAGCGGTCGGCCAGAGCAGCGGTCTCGCTGAAACCTTGCTGGCGGGCCAGGGCGACATCGCTGAAGAATTCGGCTGGCGCAATGACGCGGCCGTCAGGCAGCTTGTAGTCGCCAGGCGGGATGAAGTCCTTCACCTCTTCCTCACTCATATGGCCAAGCAAGAGCCGCCCGGATGCCGTCCACGGGATCGGCACCTCGACCCCGACATCGCTTGAAATCCGGAAAGGGCCGGAAGAGTCACGACAATCGAGAACGATGTATTTGTTCCCGCGCAGGCCGCACAGCTGCACGGTCTCGCCTGTCTCAGCGGCCATCTTGTCCAGCGTCTCGATGATGCGCCGGTAGTGGGCGTTGTGATGCGAGTAGGCCCAGCCGAACAGATGCATAGCCCGCCCGAAATAGACGTAGCCTTCCGTCCCGACATTTTCGAGCATTTCGGCTTCGAGCAGGCTGTTGACGATTTCGTAGGTGGTCGAACGCGGTGCGCCGATCATCTTGGCGATGTCGCCAACGCGCATCGGCGCGCGGTGTCGTAAAAGCGCTTCCAGCAGCATGATGACGCGGTCGATGCCGCGGCGCCGTTCGCCATTACGCCGCTGGGCGCCGGCTTCCGTTTCGATCAGACCAGTGGCGCTATCGCTCATGTCGGCCGCATCCGCGTAAAAATCAATTCGGCCCTCGTCTCAAGACGCTTGAAAGATGTCAAGGCTCAGTCTAGCATCCGATTTGTCCGATATACAGACATGCTGTCTGAAATATCAGACAATAACGAGCCAGGCGCAGAAAATTCTGACGAAAAAACAGGCGGTTTCCGGATGCGGCAACCGGCGAGCTTTTTCGTCCGGACCCCGCACGTCCAGGCCTAACCTCAGAAGGGAACAATCATGACGAAATTGTCGTTTTTCGCATCCGCCAGCGCCCTTTGCTTCGGTCTCCTCCTGAGCCTCGGCGCCGGCTCGCAGGCCAATGCGGCCGCCAAATGCATCAAGGGCGACCGCAAGGCGCCGTACACGATCGGCTGGGCCAACATTTATTCAGTGCCGACCTGGATGAAGCAGACACAGGGCACTATCGAAGCCGAAGTCGAGGCGTTGAAGAAGCAAGGACTGGTCGACAAGCTTGTCGTGACCGACGCCCAGGGTGACGCCAACGTTCAGATCCAGCAGATCCAGTCGATGATCGATTCCGACGTCGACGCCATCATCCTGATTGCCGGCTCGTCGACCGCGCCGGCGCGTGTGCTGGCGGACGCTTGCGCCAAGGGCATCGCCATCATCAACTTCGATAGCCTCGTCGACACCGACCAGGTGACCGCCAAGGTCAACACCGATTCCGCCCAGTGGGGCGATCAGGCGGCCAAGTTCCTGATCGACGCGATCGGCGGCAAGGGCAAGATTCTGATCCTCAACGGCCCGGCCGGCGTTTCGGTTAGCGACGATCGGCGCAAAGGCGCTGACGCGGCGCTTAAGGCCCATCCTGACGTGACGGTCCTTGCCGAGACCAACACGCCCTACAACGTCGCGCCTGCACAGGAAGCCGTCACCAGCCTGCTGTTCGCCAATTCCGAGATCGACGGAATTCTGTCGCTCGGCGGCGCCTTGTCGGCGGGTGCGGTACTCGCCCTCGACAAGCAGGGCCGCGAACAGGTGCCGATCACCGGCGAGAATGCCCGTCAGTTTCTCGAACTCTGGAAGGAAAAGGACCTCAAGAGCTGGGCGACTATGCAGCCGAACTGGCTCGGCGCCTTCGCCGCCTACACCGCCGTCCAGGCGCTGGAGGGCAAGGACGTGCCGGCTTTCGTCAAGATCCCGCTGCCGGTGATCGACAATTCCAACATCGATCAGTACCTCGGCCGGGCGGCCGATTTTCCGGCCGACGGCTACATCTATTCGCCCTACGACGAGGAGCTGTTCAAGAAGCTGCTGGCTGAACAATAAGCCTGAAAGGTCGCAGAAATTGGTGGCCACGGCTCCGCTTCTTGCCGCGCGGGGGGTGTCGAAGTCCTTCTTCGGCAACCCCGTCCTGCACGACGTGTCCATCGCTCTCCAGCCGGGCCGCGTGCATGCGCTGCTCGGCGAGAACGGCGCCGGAAAGTCGACGCTGATCAACCTCTTGTCCGGTGCCTTGCGCCCGGACGGGGGGTCGATCGAGGTCGATGGCCGCCCGGTGTCGCGCATGACTCCCGCCTATGCGCAACAGGCGGGGATCGCGGTTGTCCAGCAGGAACTCAGCCTGACGGCCAGCCTCTCCATCGCCGAGAACATCGGCCTTGGCGCCTATCCGCGCCGGTTCGGTTTGCTCGACTATCCCGAACTCGCCGTGCGGGCCAGGGCAGCATGCGATCTTGTCGGGCTTCACGAACCGCTCTCGATACCGGTCGGACATTTGTCGCTTGGCCGCCGGCAGATGGTGGAAATAGCCAAGGCGCTTTACCGCCGGCCGCGCGTGCTCATTCTCGACGAACCCACTTCGTCGCTTTCGGCAACCGAAACGAAAGTCCTGACGCAGTTGCTGGAGAGGCTGCGCGGCGAGGGCATCGCTATTCTCTACATTTCGCACCGGCTGAACGAAGTCATGGCGCTGTGCCAGCATGTCACTGTCCTGAAGGACGGCACCTGCACGGCGGACCGCACGCTGGAAGGAACCGACGCCAGCGGACTGGTACGGCTGATGGTCGGCCGCGATCCCGGCGACCTCTTTCCGCATTGGCAGCCTTCGGCATCGGCTGCCAGCGCCATCTCGGTTCGCAATTTTTCGGCCGGCCTGATGCGCGATGTCGATCTCGACATCAGGACGGGCGAGGTGCTCGGCATCGGAGGCCTGGTTGGGCAAGGGCAAGAAGATTTGCTGCTCGGCCTCTACGGTGCCATTCCGGCGAGGACAGCATCCGCGACCGTCAACGGTGCTTCGGGTCTGCCCGCCGGTGTGCCGAAGGCCAACGCGCTTGGCCTCGCCTATGTCCCGGCCGACCGCAAGCGCGAAGGCCTGCACCTGATCCATTCCATCATCACCAACATGATGCTGCCCGCTTTCGCAAGACTGCCGGCGCTGAAGCTGCGCAGCCGCCGTGCCGAGCGTGAGACGGCAAGAGGTCTCGCCGTCCAGCTTGCCATAAAGGGCGACCTCGGCCGGCCGGCACAGGCCCTGTCGGGCGGCAACCAGCAGAAGGTCGCGCTGGCGAAATGGATGCCGCACGACCCGCTTGTGCTTCTCCTCAATGACCCGACACGCGGCGTCGATGTCGAGACCAAGCGCGAAATCTATATGATGCTTCGCAACTTCGCCGCCGCCGGCAAGGCGGTCGTGCTGCTCAGTTCCGACACACCCGAACTGGTGCACCTTTGCGACCGCGTTGCGGTCGTCCGGGAGGGCCACATCGTGGCCATGCTCGAGCGCGGCGCACTGAGCGAGGAAGCGATCGTTTCCGCCGCGATGGGCGCCGAACAGCGCAAGGTGGCGGCATGAGTACGGTGGGCTCCTCAAGGCAAACCGGCGCTCTCTACTGGCCGGTTCAGCTGCGCCGCAATGTTGGCGTGCGGGGCCTGTTCGCCGTGGTCATGGCATTCCTCGTCGCCTATGGCGTCCTCTTTCCCGGCCTCTTGACCGGTTCCGGCTTCGCCAAATTCACCCAGAGCTGGTTTCCGCTGGCGCTGGTCGCCATGGCCCAGGCGATCCTCATGCTTACCGGCGGCATCAGCCTAGCCATCGGCGCAATGGTCAGCCTGGGCGCGGTGATCGCCGCGACGATAATGACTGGGCCGCTGGGCGTAGCCGGCGGTGCCGCTGCGGTGGCGCTCACCGGTCTCGGCATCGGTGCCGCGACCGGGTTGATCGTCGTAAAACTTCGGTTGCCGGCGATCGTGGTGACGCTCGCCGGCTCCTTCATCATCGGCGGTGCTGCGCTGCTCATCCTGCCGAGACCCGGCGGCGCCATTCCGGAGTGGCTGTCGGACCTGCTTGCCGGCAACACGCCCGCGGCCTTCGTGCTGCTGGTGCTCATCGTCCTTCTGTGGAAGCTCTATCTCGCCACGCCGCTTGGTTTGAGCCTCTATGCCGCCGGCGAGAATCCGGTCGGCGCCTACCGCTCCGGCGTGCCGGTCGACGGTGCCCGGATCGCCGCCTACGCGATCAGCGGTCTGCTTTGCACAGGCGCCGGCCTGTTAGTCGCCGCGCAAACGGGTTCGGGCGATCCGGTCATCGGCACGGCGTTCACGCTGAATTCCATCGCCGCCGCCGTGCTCGGCGGCATCGGTTTCCTCGGCGGGCAAGGCACGATGCGCGGCGCTCTTGCCGGCAGCCTGCTGCTCAGCCTGATGATCAGTGTCATGTTCTTCCTCGGCTTCACGCCGGTCGCCCAGTATGTCGCCCAGGGCCTCATCATCATCGGGGCGGTCGCCATCCCGCAATTCCGCAAGGTGCAGCAATGACAGCATGGAAAGAGACCGTTGGCGGCAGACGCGCCCTGACAATCCTGCGCAGCCGGCCCTTCCTCACGGTCGCCATCGTAGCAGGGGTGTGGATCGCGGCGAGCTTCGCGTCGCGTGGCTTCGGCGCCTATGGCCATTTGCGCTATCTGGTCGAACTGGCCGCGGTCATCGGCCTGGTTGCGGCGGGCCAGACCTTTGTAGTTATCGCCGGCGGCATCGACCTTTCCGTCGCGGCGATCGTCACAGTGAGCGCCGTCAGCCTGCCGCTGCTGCCGTGGCAGGCGGATCCGACCGGGCTCACCGCCGTCCTTGCCGTCCTTGCGTTGACGACGACCATCGGTCTGGTGAACGGGCTAGGCGTGGCGCTGTTGCGCGTTCATCCGATGATCATGACCCTGGCAATGGCGACATTCCTGCAGGGTCTGCTGATCATCATCGCCGGCGGCAGCGCCGTGACCGCCGAAAACCCGCTGGTTCGATGGCTCGGCAATGCGCGGCCGGCCGGTATTCCCGCAGGTGTGCTCTTGTGGTTGGCCGTCTCCGTGATCGTACTGACCGCAATGCATGCCACATCCTTTGGAGCACGGCTCTTCGCCATGGGCGCCAACCCACTCGCCGCGGCACTCTCCGGCGTTCCCGTCGCCTCGACCACCCTGGCGGTCTACGGCATCAGCGGCTTCACTTCAGGGCTTGCGGGCGTGCTGGTGCTCGGCATGAACGGACAGGGCTATGTCGGGATCGGCGATCCCTATCTCCTCGCCTCGATTGCCGCCGTGGTTCTCGGCGGCACCTCGATCCTTGGCGGGCTCGGCACCTATGCCGGCACCGTCCCCGGCGCCATCCTGCTGGTCACAATCACGGCTCTGATCACCGTCGTCAACGCATCGCCCGGCTGGCGCAGCATTCTGTTCGGTTCGCTGATCCTTGGGCTGCTGCTTCTCTCAGGCAGGGAGCAGGCCCGCCGATGACATACCGTCCAGCCGGTAGATGCGCCTTGCATTGCCGAAGAACAGCGCCGTCTGCTCGTCTGCGGAAAGCTCGCAGGCAATGGCCTTGAAGCTGTCATATACCGCATCGAACGACGCGTGCAGACCGGCCACCGGGAAGTCACTGCCGAACATCGCGCGCCGCGTGCCGAAACAGTCTATGCAATGCATGACAACCGGCTTCAGGCTGTCGAGCGTCCAGTCATGATCGTAGGCGACCAGATCCGATATCTTGATGGCGACGTTGTCACACTGGGACAAACGCCGAACTCCTTCGCGCCACGCCCGCATTCCGTCGGAATCGCGATCGATCGGGCTGCCGCAGTGGTTGAGGACAAAGAACTGGTCCGGATAGGCCGCTGCAAGGCGCGCCGAACCGGCGAGCTGGCGCGGAAACACCATCAGATCGAAAACCAGCCGATGGCCGGCAAGCAGGGACAGGCCGGCCCGCCAGCCCGGATCGTCCATGATGCCGTCACGGGCAGCGAAACGGCGGGCAGGGTCAGGATCCCAGCTCAGTATGTCGCGCACGCCGACGACACGGTCGAATGCCGCCTGCGCCTCGACCAGTGCCGGCGCATGGCGGTTCGCCAGCGGGACGTGAACGACGTAGCGGGCGGCCACGCCACGCGACTTGTCGAGCGTTTCAAGCCACCGCGTTTCGCCGACGCAGTCATCCCCGGCCCAACCGGCTTCGACATGGATGGTGGCGACGACATTGTGCCGGCTGGCGTCGCGCGAATAATCCTCTGGAAGATAGTTTCGCCGCAAGGGGCCAACCTCGCCCAGGCCGCCGCGTTCGCCAGCCGTTGTAGCGAGCCAGGGGTGCCGGCCGAGGCCGAGATCCCAAAGATGATGGTGGGCATCGATGATCGGTCCGGAGTAAAGCTTTGGCACGCATCTCTCTCATGCTGTGGCCGGCATCGGAAATCGATCCGGACTTCATCCTGCGAACGCGAAAGGACTAGCATCGGATGACCGAAAACTCACCCGTACTGTCGCTCGCGACCCGTGAAAAGTTCCTGCTTGATGATTGCATCCGCGGCGTGCCGCCCGGCACCTTCGGGCTGGACAGCAGCCTTGTCGCATCTGAGCGCTGGCATCCGGCTGATGGGCGCATGTCGCTGCCGGTGCTGACCCTCGACGAGGAGGCCTTCATCGCCAATCGTGACCTGTTTCTGCGCTATGCAGGTGAACATGGTGCCATGATCGCGCCGCATGCCAAGACCCCGATGGCGCCGGACCTTGCTCGATCGTTGGTAGAGGCCGGAGCATGGGGCACGACCGTCGCGGATATCAGACAAGCCGCGGTGATGCTCAGGGCCGGCCTCACACGGCTGATCATCGCCAACGAGGTTGGTGGATCAGGCGGTGCGAACCGGCTCGCCGCGCTGGTTGGCGCCTGGCCAAGCGTCGAGCTCTTCGTCTTCGCCGACTCTGCCGTCGCCGTGAATGCGCTCGCCGAAGCCTGGCGGTCCAATGCGATGCTGCCGCCGTTGCGCGTGCTCGTCGAACTCGGTGCGGGGAGGGCAGGCGCGCGGACTACTGGCGAAGTTGAGGCGATCGCCGATGCAGTTGATGCAGCCGGCGGACGACTGCTGATTGCCGGTGTCGCAACCTACGAAGGTGCCGCGGCGCAACCCGACTCCGGCCGCGCCGAGGAGGTGATCTCCGATTTGTTGGCGATGACCGCCGACATGTTGCTGCGGCTTCGCGCCCGCGTCGGCGGCGCTGCGCCGCTGGTCGTCACGGCCGGCGGCTCGGTGTTCTTCGACAAAGTGGTCGCCGCGCTTTCGCCCGCCGTTTCCAGGGACGGCAATGCGACGCTGGTGTTGCGCAGCGGCGCCATCTTCTTCCACGACCATGGCATCTATCATCGCTCGCTTAGCGCACTCGATGCTCGCAAGGGCTTTGCAGTCGGCGGCGTTGGTGTTTCCGCACGAAACTCGTTTCGTCCGGCTTTGCGCCTATGGGCCGAAGTGCTGTCGCGGCCGGAGCCCGGCCTCGCGATATGCGGCATGGGTATGCGCGACGTGTCGTTCGATCAGGGGTTTCCGATGGTGCTCGCGGTCTTCCGGGCCGGCAAGCCGCTGCCGGTACCGCACGCCGAGGTCTTCAAGCTCAACGACCAGCACGCCTTCCTGTCGATTGCACCCAGCGACGACATTGCCGTTGGCGACATCATTGAATTCGGCATCTCCCATCCCTGCACCTGCCTCGATCGCTATCGCGTGATCTTCGGCGTCGACGCGGCCGGCCATGTCCGCCACGCCTTTCCCACCTATTTCGGCTGACCGGATCTTGCGGCGGCCCCAAGAGAACCTCGAAAGGATCCAATATGATCAAGTATTTCCAGTCCGGCTCCCGCATGTCGCAGGCGGTCGTCTATGGTGGCCTCGTCCACATCGCAGGCCAAGTGGCTGACAATCGCAAGGCCGGTATCGAAGGCCAGACCAGCGATGTGCTCTCAAAGATCGAGGCGCTCTTAGTCGAGGCCGGCAGCAGCAAGTCGAAGCTTGTGGCGGTCAACATCTTCCTGCCGCAGATCGGCGACTTCGACGCCATGAACAGCATCTACGATGCCTGGGTGGATCCTCAACGCCTGCCGGCGCGGGCCTGCGTCGAGGCCCGTCTCGCCGACCCCGATCTCCGTATCGAGGTCACCGCGGTTGCCGCCGTCTGAGTTGCCGCCATGCACACCGGCCTCGCCCATACGCTCGACTTCGACCGGGACGGCAAGACATCAGGCCATCTCAGCATTCCCTTCTCGATAGACCGTTCGCCCTATTTCCAGGTCAAAGTCCCGATCTGCCTCATTCGCAACGGCGAAGGTCCGTCACTGCTTCTGATGGCCGGCAATCACGGCGACGAATATGAGGGCGAGCTGTCGCTGGCAAAGCTGATCCGCCGGCTCGATCCTAAGCGGATCAAGGGCCGTGTCACCATTCTGCCGATGGCGAACGCACCGGCGGTCATGGCCGCCAAACGCTGTTCGCCGCTTGACGGCGGCAATCTCAACCGCGCCTTTCCCGGCGATCCGTTGGGCACCCCGACAAGCCGGCTTGCCAATTTCCTGGAGACGGAACTGTTTCCCCGCCACGACGTCATCTTCGATATTCATTCGGGCGGCACCTCGATGGAGCATCTTCCCACGGCGCTTGTCGAGCGCAATACCGATCCCGACCGGCAGGGGCGCGGGGTTGAACTGATGCGGGCGCTCGGCATGCCGTATGGGTTCGTGGCCGACAATGGCCGGGCCTCGCCGACCTCCATGGGCGCAGCCCGCCGGGCCGGTGCCATTGGCGTCAGCGGCGAGTTCGGCGGCGGCGGCACCGCCACAGTCGACACGATGGCGATTACCGCTCGCGCGATCGACAGTCTGATGATTACCCTCGGCGTGGTCGAAGCGCCGGTCCTTGCGCCTGAGTCAAAGCCTACGGCGCCGACGCGACTGCTCTCGCTTTCCCGGCACAGTCAGGGCCTGTACGCCACCCGCCGCGGCTGGTTCGAACCCGCCGTCAGGCTCGGCGACGGCGTGGCCGCCGGACAATTGGCCGGCTGGTATCACGACCTCGAACGGCTCGATCTTGCCGAGGAAGCCCTGCATTTCGCCGAAAGCGGTATCGTACTTTCGCGCCGGCTGCACACGATGTGCGAGGCGGGAGACTGCCTCTTGCAAGTCGCCGAACCGGTGGAAGGCTGACGGGAGCCCAATCGGCGTCTTCACGGCGCCATTGCAGAAAACTGAGGATATTTCATGCAGCTTTCGATG
The DNA here is from genome assembly GCF_053848065.1 of Mesorhizobium sp. BHscii. Classification (NCBI taxonomy): domain Bacteria; kingdom Pseudomonadati; phylum Pseudomonadota; class Alphaproteobacteria; order Hyphomicrobiales; family Phyllobacteriaceae; genus Mesorhizobium; species Mesorhizobium sp. BHscii. The sequence goes on from NZ_JBSPKW010000009.1 coordinate 101,960, forward strand.
TGGACCTATCCCTGGGATGTCCAGGACTTGGGCTTGGAGATGGTCGAACGCGATCTGTTCGAGCGTGCCGGGCTCAACATGATCAGCTTGGCGACCTCCTATCATGCCGGCCGGTTCCTGCAGCCGCGCAGCCCGCGCCGCAAAGCCTATTTCCCGGAGGACGGCACGATCTACTTCAAACCAACCACCGCGCGATGGGCCGATCTCGTGATCCAGCCCAAGGTGGCGGACGTGATCACGGAAGGTGGCGACGTTCTGGCCGAACTTGTCCAACGGCGCGAGGCAGGCGGCCTCCAGGTGTCGTGCTGGACGGTCTGCCTGCACAATACCCGCCTCGGCATGCTTATCCGCAGGCCGTCACCCGCAACGCCTTTGGCGACCCCAATTATTACAATCTCTGCCCATCGCATCCGGATGCGCGCGCCTATGTCCGGGCGCTGGCCGCGGATATCACGCATACTTACAAGCCGGACAGAATCGAACTTGAAAGCCCGTCCTTCATGGGCTTTGCCCATGAATACCATCACGAGAAGGACGGTGTCGGGCTGACGCCGGAAGACGATTTCCTTCTGTCGCTGTGCTTCTGTCCGTCCTGCCTCGCGCGTGCGGCCGGTGCCGGCATCGAAGGCGAGGCGGCGCGTGAGCTCGTCAAGCAGTGGATTGCCGAGGCGTGCGAGCGCGCGGTTCCTGAACGGCGCTTTCCAGAATTTCCCGCAAGTGGCCTCGACACCTTTCTGCCCTGGCCGCAACTCCATGCCTATCTGTTGTGGCGGTTCGAGCCGGTGACCAGTCTTGTCGCCGAGCTGCGCGAGGTTGCCGACCCGGAGACACGTGTCCTCATCATCGACCTCAAAGATGGCTGGCTCGGCGGCTGCGATCTGGCAGCGCTCGGCAACGTCTGTGACGGGGCGATCCTGTGTGCCTACGACATGCAGGCCGGCGATGTCGCAGGCCTGATGGCGGCCGGCCGTACCGCGCTCGGAGCAGAGAAATGCCTCGGCGCCGGCTATCGGCTCTTCTATCCGAAAATGGCGGGCCCTGAAATCCTCGCCGCCAAGGTAAAACCGGCGCTGGCGCCTGATGTCGACGGTATCAATTTTTACAATTACGGCCTTGTTCCCGCCGCAAGACTCGATTGGGTGCGTGCAGCACGAGCTGTTTGAAGAATCGATCCGTGTGCCGCAGTCTAGCTGTCAATCCAGGTCCGGTCCTCGAACCGTGAACCTGGGAGCGGGACTGCCGGCTTTGCCGTAAGCGATCCATATGCGCCTGCCTCCCATCCTACGTCGCGTGGGCGGCAGAGCAGAAGGGTGCGGGACCGAAAAAGCCAGGTGGCGTCACATGGCAGCCGACGCCCTGTTGTCGCCGGCAGCGGAATCCGGCTTCGTGTTCGGCCTCGGGCTTATCTTTTCCCTCGGCCCCCAGAACCTCATGTTGATCCAGGCGGGGCTGACCCGCAGCCACCCCTTTACGGTCGCTTCCACCGGATACGTCTCGGAAATCGCTTTGGTGACCATGGGAATCGGCGGGCTTGGAACGCTGCTGACGCACCATCCCGCAATCTCCGGTGTGCTGCAGGCGGTATGCACCATATTCCTCGCCTGGTGGGGCGCGCGCACCTTGCTCAACATCAGCCGGAAACGCAGGACGGCGGCCGCCACAACAGGCGGCAAGTCCCGATCTCGGGCGATCGGATCGATGCTTGCCATTACCTGGCTCAATCCTCTGGTTTGGCTCGAGGCGATGTTTCTCGTCGGCGTTCTCTCGTTCAGCTACGGCAGCGAGGAACAGGCGGGGTTCGCTGCCGGGTTCCTCACAGCTTCCCCAATCAAGTTCTATGGCTGGAGCCTGGCCGGGGTGAGCCTGTCGCGCCGTTTCGACCGCCCGATCTACCGCAAGCGGATGGACGCGATCGCCGGTCTTGTTCTGATCCTGGCAGCCCTTCTCCTGGCCGCAAACATCCTGAACGGAGCTTGAGCGATGACCGTCAGACCGACTTTAGCGCCGTGTTTCGCCAGACAGCACAACGCATCGTCTTCAGCGCATATGCCGCACAAGATAGGGTTCGACCAGGGCGCGTATTTCCGCAGCGGGCGCCGCTTCTCCGGCAGCACGCATCGCCCGTTCGTAGCGCGCATAGTCGTCGACCGCGCATTCGAAATCACGGCGCGACAGCCGCTCCTTGATCAGCGCCCTGCAGACGGGTCCGGCATCCGGATAGAGGTCCAACGTCCTCAGATAAATCGAGCGCGCTTCATGGGCGTTAGTAGCCTCCAGCCTCTGGCCGATCCGCAACGCGAGATCGATCAGATCGCGACGCACTTTTTCAGCGGCGGCGAGCGACCAGAAGCTGGCTCGCTCATGCAGAAACAGCGGACCGGGGAATGCGAGGAAGAGCGCCTCCGCGTCCGGGCGCAGTCCCGCCGCCTCGCCATTGGCTGTCGTGACGGCCTTGAGCCGCGCATCCCAGTCGGCGAGGTCGACCCAGACCTTGTCCGACGCGAGGCGAAGCTTGCCTTCCCGCTGAACAATGAGGTCGATCCGCCCGAGCAGCTTGCGCAGCCGATGCAGCGCCTGCTCGCACGCCGCCCGCGCCTGGTCGCCGTCGAGGTCGGGCCACAGCCAGTCCTGAAGGGTCTCCAGCGAGCAGGTGTTGTCTTTCGAGATCGCCAGCACCCGCAGGATGTCGAGCGCCTTCGTCGGTGGCTTGGCGCCGAGATTAAGAGGGTTTCCATCGAGTTCGAGCCGAAAGCCTCCGAGAACGTGGACCTTGAGCGGCCATGGCCAGGCCGCGGGCCGCCGCTGCGGCGAGTCCAACCGGCGTTCCGCGATCAGCGACCGGCAAAGCTTGGGCTCGATGCCGCGCTCAAGCGCATCGCCGAGCAGTTCGGCGAGCAACTCCGGAACATTGAGGAGCACCATTGGCCAGCTGATGTCGCGCAGCGCCTCCATGAAGACCTTCAGCCGGTCGCCATAGTGTGAATCCCCGTCCCACAGGCTCTCCAGCGCGGCCGCGGCCAGGATGCATATCTCCGTACGCTTGCGGGCGCCGCCCTCCAGCCGCGGTAGCAGGTCCCTGAGTAGCGCGGCGGCTTCGTGCGGCTTCCTGTCGGCCAGCAGCACCTGGAACTTCGTGATATAGTGCGCCCAGCGCTCGACCATCGGCTCGTTGGCGGCCTCGCTCGCTGCCATGAAGCGCTCGCAATCCTGATAGGCGGCCGCGAAATCGCCTTGCCTGCCATGAAGCGTAGCGTAGCAATTGGCTACGATGGCGACCTGCGTGCTGAAACGGCTGTCGGCGATCTCGGCCAGGCGCTCGACCACCTGGGGCAACTCGGCAAAGTCGTTGCGGAACTTCATCTGCATCTGAAGATGATAGAGGCCACCGAACTCCACGCCCTTGAGCGACTCGCGCTCACCGATCGCGATCGCCCCCCGCAACGCCGCTTCGGCCGAAGGATAGGGAAAACCCCTCCTCTTGTAGGGAAAATAACGGCCGCTCTTGGCGCCAAACTCGACCAGCCACATACCGAGGACCCAAGGCAGCACCTCCTTGTCGCTCAAATCCTCGACAACGCTGTCGACGGCCTTCGTGAACAAATCGGCCCGCATGATCGATACCGAATGCTCGATCAGGGATTCGCTGGCAAGCAGCCGCAATCCGCTCGGATCGTGATCGGGATTCCGGGTCAACCGCTCCAGCAGTTCGGTTTCCAGCTGTTGTCCGGCCGGGCTGTTGGCATAGTACTCGTCGCCGAAATTCAGCGCCCGCACCATGCCGATGCGCACCAGCATCGCTTCCTCGGAAGGCAGTTCCGGCAGGCCGCGCTCGATGATTTCGAATGCCCGGCGGGTCCAGGCCGAAAGACCCTCGTAGGTTCGCCAACTGTCCGACTTGACCAGAACCGCGCGCGACACCGTAAGACAAAGCCCGCGCCGATCGTCGGCCTGGCCAAAGGCATGCCAGGCCTTTGACAGCCAGTGCTCTGCCGCTGCGTCATCCGGCATGTGGGCCACGCCCAGCCAATAGAAATGCCAGCCGTTCATGAACGCTTCCGGCAACCGGCCGACCCATTCGATAAAGGTTGTCCGATGTCCCTGCGCCAGCACGGCCTCCGCCCGGCTCAGCATGAGCTCGCTCGCCCGGCCCCAGTCCTCTGCCTGCAAGGCGAGGTGTATGGCTTCGTCATAACGACCGGCGTCCGCGAGGACCTTTGCCGCCCTTTGTTTGAGCGACTTCTGCTCTTCTGGCGGCACACGCTGCGCGAAGCGTCGGTCGAGGAAGTCCCGCAAGAGGTCGTGCAGGTGGAAGACGTCGCGGCTGTTTTCCGTTCGCGTGACCAGCAACTGCCGCTTGTAGAGCCTGCCGAGCAGCTTTCCCGCTTCGCCCGACCCGATCATCACGTCCGCCAGTTCGGCGCTGATTTCGGGCAGCAGATTGAGTTTCAGCAGCATATCCTGGTCGGCGGCGGGAAGGGAAAGGAAGAAATGACGGCCGAGAACGTCCGACAGCGCGTTCTGCCCGCCGGGTGCTGTCCCTTTCATGTCGTCAGGTCCAACCGCCGAGCCGTGGTCAGCGAGGAGAAGCAGCCCGATCGCCCAGCCGCGTGCCGCTTCGACATCGACTGAAGCGGCGCCGTGCTTTGAACGCAGCTTGACGAAGTCGCGGGCCTCCGATGCCGAGAATTCGAGCGCCCAGCGGTCGATAACGGCCATTTGGCCTTTGAGAACGAGGTCGCCCAGTTCCTCCTGAGGCAGCGTGCGTGAGACGCAGATGCAGCGGACCGTGTCAGGAAGTTCTCGGAACATCACGGAAAGCACCGCCCGGAATTCGGGCGTGTCGGCGTCGTGCAAATCGTCGAGGACCAGAATGGTGCCGGGCTTCAGCCGCGCGAAATAGGCCCTGAAGAAGCGCCTGGCGAACTCCTTCGGCTGCTCGGCATATTCGACGCCGAAGACCGGCATGTTCCCAACCGCGGGGGAGGCGAGTGACTGCGCCAGATATTGAAAGAAGCGCGCAATATCTTGGTCGCCCTCGTCGATGCGGAACCACACATGCTGCGCCCGGACGCTTTCGAGATAGTCGATGACCGCGGTCGTCTTGCCGTAGCCGGCCGGCGCGGCCACCCAGCATATGGTTGATCGCGATGTCCGATCGATCGCCGCGAGAATGCGGTTTCGCCTCAATATCCTGGCGCTGCGCGGCGCCGCCAGCTTGGCGATCCGACCAGTGCCCGAGAGCGGACGTCTCGCATCGGCTTCGATGGCGTCTAGGGCGGTCATGGGCGCTCCCGCTCGACCAATCCTCGGACGCCGGTCGTGCCGCCATGACCATTCCGTCGCCCAGATTGGCCTTAGCGTAGCGCAATCATGCGACAATTCGAAGGGGCTTCGCAGTGAAGCGGCAATGGCTGATTCTAGGCGTCGACTGGATGCCTGCGCGATCGCGAAATCAGGACGCGGAGGAGAGGGATTGGGCGACCGGTTGATCCCGCGCTCGGTCTTCGACCAAATGCGGTAGAATATCAGGTCATTGTAATTCCCTGATTCGCGAGATCATGGGCTGCTTGGCAGTTCTTTCCAAACTCACGAGCTCATCGTGTGCGCGGCAGCATCCTCGCACATCGGTACGGTCACCTAGTTTCCCCGCAGCTGATTTTCCAGTTTTCGCGAGCTTGCCTAGTTTTCAATCATGCGACCTTCTACGCCTTCCTTCTGGACAGCCATACGATAACCGGTGACCCGCAGCAGACATTAGGAACGGCAGAGACGCGCTATTACCGGACTTTGTACGGCTCGGCGGCGCACGCTTGGGCGCGGACATCGTTCGAGCAAAGTTAAGTCTCGTAGTAGTGAAGCTCGAGCAACAGGCACCCGGTTTGCGACCGGAACGGACCGTGATAGACGCCAGGCGGCCGGCAAGCGTAGGTGTTCGGGGCAAAACTCAGCGACGGCTCTTCGCCTGAAGATCCGCCGACGATGAGATCTCCCGATAAGAGATAGATCTCTTCCCAGTATTCATGCACGAACGGCACCGTCGTATAGGCGCCCGGCGCAAACCTCAGCAGCCGCGTGCGGTGCCCGGTCTTGCCCGCGTCGTCAAGCCGGCCGGCAAGGATCTTCTGCTCGATGTCGGGCGGGTAACCAGGCGGCGAATGCCAGCCCTCCCCGGTCATGTCGATCGTGTGAAATTCCTTGTGCTCCTTGCGGATCGGCATGGCAAACCCTCACGCGGCAACCAGAGCGGCGCGGTCGACTTCATCTTCCAGCGAATAGCTGTCGAGCATGTGGTCGACGAGCTGGGTACAGCGGTCCCAGTCGAAGGTACGGAAGCTGTGCCCCTTGGTCACGAAGGTGGCGCCGGCATAGAACATCTCGTATTGCGTGTGGCGCGAGGCGAACTCTGAGCCGATCGCATCCCAAGCCAGCTTGAAGAATTTTACCCGGCCCTTCGACGAACTGACCGGCGATTGCTGTGTCTTTTCGATCAGACTGCACAGCTCCGGATCGGCGAAATCCTGGATTGAAGACGGCAGCATGATCAGCCCGCCGCCCGCCAGGTCACGCAAGGCGAGGATTACCCCGGCATAGAGTTGCTGCGTCAGCACTTGAGCCGAATAGAGCGTATGCGCGTCGGGCACGAAATACGCGCCATACATGCGGCCCTTCACCTCCATGGCGTGTACCAACGCGTCGACCATGGTGTTCTGCGCTGCAAGCACTCCCAGCATCTCGCGCACCTGCGGAAAGTTAATGACGCCGTTGGTCTCGGCGATGCGCCGGGCGATGCCGACAAGGAAGCGCATCTTCACCATCAGGCGGATCTGCGCCTGGTAGTTCTGGAAGACATGCGCCGGCGTGGCATGGAACTGCCGTTGGCACATGGCGATGTCCCCGTTGATGAAGACGCGCTCCCAGGGAACTTTCACATTGTCGAAGTAGAGCACGGCATCGTTCTCGTCGAAGCGGCTGGCCAGTGGATTATCGAAGACACTGGCGGCGCTCTCCTCGTAGGATTTGCGCGACAGGATCTTTAGCCCGCCGGCATTCATCGGCACGGCGAAGGACACAGCATAGGGCTCGTCGCCCTCACGCAGCGGCTGGATGCAGGTGACGAACACCTCGTTTGCCATGATGCCGCCGGTCGCCAGCATCTTGGCGCCGCGGATTGTCAGGCCTGCTGCGTCCTGGTCGACGACGCCGGCGGTGAGGAAGCGGTCTTGCTGCTCACCCGCGGACTTCGAGCGGTCGGCCTGTGGATTGATGATGACGTAGGTGAGATACAGTTCGTTGTCTCGGGCGTAGCGGTAATAATCGGCGAGTGCCCCGGCTCGCGTCTTGTCATAGGCCTCGAAGACCTCGATCCCCATGAACATGCCGGAAATGCAGGAGGCGACATGGTCTGGGGCGCGGCCAAGAAAGCCATAGTGAAGCTCCGTCCAGGCTTCCAGCGCCGTGCGGCGTTCGACGAGCTCGGCATGGCTGCGCGGCAACTGCCAGATGCGATTGGCCCGCTGCCCGCCGCTTTCGGGAACTTCAAAGGTCATCAGCGCCCGGTTATCCGGCCGCGCCTGGAAGTCGTAGAGCATGCCGACCGACCGGATCGTCTGACGGAAGGCGGGATGCGCGGTGACGTCGCCGGCCGTCTGCCCGTTGATATAGACCTGCCTGCCGTCTCTCAGCATCTCGATATGCTGCGCTCCAGTCTTGATCATCTTACCCTCCGCGATCAGTAGTGGATGTCGAGCGGCCAAAGCGGCGCCGCAAACTCCGTTGGCTGCAGTGATGCGTAGCGCCCCTTGCCGAAAACCAGCGGTTGCCGGTCGGCGAAGGACCGAAAATGCTTAACCCTGGCGATGAACAGCACGTGGTCGCCGGCTTCGTGCCTAGCCCACGGCTCGCAGTCGAACAGCGCCGCCGCGCCGGGCAGCACCGGGGCGCCAGAGCGGCCTTGCTCGAACCGCATCCCCTCCCACTTGTTGGAAAGCGGCTTGGCGAAGCGGTTGGAAATGTCCTTCTGGTTTTCCGAGAGGACGTTGACCGTGTAACTGGCGGCATTCTCCCAGAGCGGTAGGCCGGCTGAACGACGGTCGATGCTGAACAGTACGAGAGGTGGATCGAGAGACAGCGAGTTGAACGAGCTGATCGTCATGCCGAGCTGCTCGCCATCGGCCACACAGGTGACGACGCAGACGCCGGTCGGAAACTGTCCCAGCGCCTGGCGGAACGCGCGCACGTCGAAAGCCGTTTCCCTGTGGATGATCATGCCCGGCCCTTTCGGCACCGATCTGTTAAATCACGATAATCAATTCACCAATTCCGTTGACCAACTGCCATGCGAACGCCGCGGCCTTCCCTTACTGCGCCGCCACCGCCGGACTGCGCTCGGTTGCAACCGAACCCCAGCCTGCCGCGATCGGCAGCCGCAACGCGACGAGCGTCCGCGCCAGATGCTGGGCGACGGCTGCGGCCGCCTGTTCGGGCTGTCCGTGGCGTATGCCCTCGACGATCGCTGCGTGCTCGGCAAGCACGCTGTCGCCGCGTCCGCCGGAGATTGTGATAGCGCGCACGCCCATCCGCAACTGGCGGTCCCGTAGGCTCTCATAGAAGTCGGCGAGCACCGGATTGCCGGCGGCGCGCACGATCGTACGATGAAAGTCCCGGTCACATTCGATAAACGCAACGGTGTCGTGCTGCACCTCCACCTGCCGGGCGATCAGCCTGTCGAGTTCCGTCGCAAGCATGTCGCCGAAGCCGGCCGCCTGCCGCGCGCACCACTCTTCCACCAAGCCGCGCGCCTGCATCACCGCTTCGATCTCCGTCTCGGTGATCGGCGGTACATAGGCGCCCTTTTTCGGCACGATCTGCAGGAGGCCGTCTGCTTCGAGCCTCAACAGCGCCTCGCGCACCGGCGTCCGCGACGTTCCCGTCTCGCGGCAGACCTCAGCCTCGGTAAGGAACGTGCCCTCGCGGCTAGGCAAGTTCAGCACATGCTGCTTCAGCCAGCGGTAGACGACGTCCTGCGCAGCATCGGCGCGTTGACCTATGGCAGGGCGTTGTGATTGATAAGGGTTTGACATAGACAGATTGTATACATGTTGTCGACCATAAGATCAAGCTAATTTTCGACCCGGCTGCGCCGATCGTAAAGTCAAGAATGGCGCTGCCTTCACACTCCGATGTCAGCTCAGACCGCAAGATTTCCATCCGGGCCTGTTGCATCTGGGTAACCAAGTGTCGGCCTTTCCACTAGTTTCCGGCAGCTGATCTCCTAGTTTTCGCGAGCTTTGGCTAGTTTCAATCATTACGACATTTCGTAGTGGCTTCGCAGATGAAGCGACAATGGCCGATTCCCTGGGGGTGCGGACCTCGATGTCTGCGTAACCGGAAATCAGGAAGCAGACGGGGCCGAATTGCGAGAGGCAATGGCCGACCGGTGAATCCCGCACTCCATCTTCGACAGTCCGCTCCAGCGGCCCGCGCGCGGATTGTCCGCGCTGCCGCACTGGACCGTGCAGGGCGCGCAGCCGATCGAGAGGTAGCCTTTTTCGAGGAGCGGGTGCCGCGGAAGCTCATAGCGATCGAGATAGGCCTCGATCTGCCGGCGGGTGAAGCGGGCAAGCGGATCGATCTTCAAGCGCCCGCCAGTCTCCTCGAGCGTCGGAACATCCGCGCGAATCCCGCCATGATATCGCTTGCGGCCGGAAATCCAGGCCTTGAAACCAGTCAGAGCATTTTCGAGCGGCAGAACCTTGCGGATGTGGCAGCACCGGTCCGGATCGCGGCGGTGCAGCGATCCAGCGCCGTCGAGCATTCGCAAGACATTCGCCTGAGGCGTGACGACGCGCAGATCGGTGAGGCCGAGCAGAGCCGTCAGCTGCGCGCGATAGGCGATCGTTTCCGGAAACAGCTTTCCGGTATCGAGCGTGATGACAGGAAGCGATCGGTCGATCGAAGCCGCCATATGCAGCAGCACCGCGGATTCCGCGCCGAACGAGGACACGAGCGCTATGTTTCCACAAAACAGGTCGGTGACGAGCGGCGCCAGCAGCTCGGGCCCGTCGACATGGTTCAGCTCTGCGATGACGGCGTCATACATGGCGGTTCGGCCGATCAAAAACGGTGGTGGCGTGATAAAGCCGCATCATAGCGTCGCCACGAAATCGAGGATCGCCTGGCGATCGGTCTCGTCCAGGTCGAAGAAGCGGTCGCGCACAATCTGCGCCGTGCCGCGATGGGCGAAGACGGCATCGCGCAGCGTGGTCGCGCGGCCGTCGTGCAGGTAACGTTGGCGCAGGCCGATGCCGACAAGCGGTGTGGTCCGCCATTCGGCGCCGATGGCGTCGCCCTGGACGATCTTATCATCGAGCGCCGGCCCCATGTCGTGCAGCAAAAGGTCGGAGTAGAGCTGGACTTCGCCGTTGACACCCTCCAGCGCCGGCATGTGGCATTTGGCGCAACCGACCGAGGCGAAAAGCCGTCCGCCATGGCTGCCGAGCATCGCGCTTTGGCTCGATGAAGGTGATGCGGCCCGGAAGGTCGCCGAGAACGGGATCATCGCGCCATAGGCCAGGGCCGCCGACAGAGCCACCCCAACGAAACCAACGCCGATCAGCCGCCAGGCGCCGCCGGCCTCTCCGAGCCGGCCGACCCGGGTGGTAATGCCGAGCGCAATCATCACCATGAGGAACAGGAACTGGTCGACGTCGAGGATGACGCGGCGCAGTTGCGGATTGAGGGTGATCTCCGAATTGAGCATCACCACGCCGATAAACGCGACGATGAACCACGGGAACGGGATCGGCGCGGCCTCTTGCGCCTTGTTACGGCTGCGAAACACCAGGCTGGCGGCCAGCAGAAGCGGGACGAGCATCAGCACTTTGCTGAGCTTGACCAGTGTGGCGGTGTTCAGCGCGTCGTCGGAAATGGCGAAGGAGGCGCCGTAGACCTGCGCCAGCTCGAAAATGCTCGCCCCGACAAACACGCCATAGAGGCGGTCGTCCAGATGCGGCAGCCAACCGCCCAGGAACAAGACCGGATAGGCGAGCAACGCCACGGTGCCGCTCAGCGTGATCAAGGCGATGGCGATGCCGGCACTCTGGTCACGCGCACGCACCAGCGCGGCCATGGAGAGGATCGCCGCAGCGCCGCAGACGGCGCTGCCGACCGCGACAAGCAGCGCGACCTCGGCGTCGAGCCTGAACAGCTTGCGCGCGATGGCATAGAGCAGCGTCAGCACCAGTATCAGCTCGATGGCCGCCACCGCGAGCGGCATGAATCCCAGGTCCAGGAACAGCCGCGTCGTGATACGGAAGCCGACCAGCACCACAGCGAGCCGCAACAGGTAGCGCTTAGTGAAGTCGAGCCCCGGCCGCAAGGCGTCCGGACAGGCGAAGCTGCTGCCGATCAGCAGCCCGAAGAGCATGGCGACGAGGACCGGGTTGCGCGACAGCGGCTCGCCCAGGCCGCCGGCGATCCAGCCGGCCGCAAGGGCGAGTGCCGCGGCAACGATGACACCGGGCAAGACCGGGCGCGCTTTTTCCGGCGCATGGGAGAGCGTCACGGCGAGGCTCATGGCTTTGCCCCATCGGGCAGGCGGAGCGCTCGCAGATAGGAGGCGACCGCGTCGACCTGCGCGGAATCGCCTTCGATCGGCTGCATACCCGTCTCGGGCCCGGTCGCGCTGGTGACGCCGAGTTCGTTTGCGAAAGCGTTCGCCACCATATCTTCGAGGGTGGCTATATCAGCCTTCCAGCCGTATCGGCCGACCCGCGATGCGCCTTGGGCGTCGACGACATGATGCGCGCGGCCTTTGATGCCGTCGCCCTTGCTGACCGCCTGCGCTTCGATGACGCTGTCGGGTATCTCGTCGATCCTGGCAATCCCGTAGAGAGCGAGCGGCATGCGCAGCGAAATTACGTTGGCCTGGCGCGGCATCGCCGCCGGCACGGTCTTCATGCCATCGCGCAACGCATGGCTTCTGGCGACCGGACTGTTGGGATGATCGATCGCAACCGTGCGCCCGGACCCCGGATCCATATGGGCTATCCTGCGCGCAAAGTGGCTTTCATCAATGCTCGCGCCGCCGGGGCCGGGATGGCAGGCCACGCAGGACGTTGCGTTGAACAAGGGGCCGAGACCCATCTGCGGGGTGAAGTCGGTCTGAAACAGCTGCTTTCCATGCACTGCGACGTTGGCGTCGGCGGCAGCGCTCTGCGTCTTCTGCGTCGCTGCCGCCGCGCCGTGCTCGTCGAAGACCCCAACTTCGATGAGCGCCCCTTCGTGACCCGGAAATCCCGGAGCCGCGCCGCCTATCGTTATCCAGATTCGCTGTGCGTCCGCCGACGTCGCGATCGCGCGAACGCGATCGGCTCCGAGAGGCCCGAGGCCGGGAATCTCGATCGTCGCCCGGGCGAGAAGCCGGCCGTCCTGGCTCAACCGCAGCAACGAGCCGTCGCCGCGATTGGCGACAAACAGATCGGATCCGCCGGCGAGCGTCGTGTGGCTCGAAAATTGCGGATTGGCGATTTCGGGGATCGCGGCGGCGACGTCGACCGGACGATCGAATTCCGGCAGCGAGATCGTGCGGGTCCTGGCGACCGTGAAATGCCGCCGGTCGTCCTCCAGGTCAAGCAGCACCAGCCGGTCACGGCCCGGATCGGCGATGTAGAGAGCGCGGTCCGGGTTCCACTTGAAGGCGACGCCGATGACGCCGGGGTCGTCGCCGATGCCGTGGCCGGCGCTCACCGTGCCCCGGCCGGTGCTTACCGTGCCCTGGCCGGTGCTTACCGTGCCCTGGCCGGTGCTTACCGTGCCCTGGCCGGTGCTTACCGTGCCCTGGCCGGCGCTCACCGTGCCGGGGCCGGCCAGGCCGTCGACGCCATCCTGGACATGGATTTGAACCACGCCACCATCCGCCGTGACGGCGGCGAACACGGCAAAGCCGCTGCCGTCCGGCGACGGACCGAGAAACGCCGTTCCGAGCGCGCCCGCCTGCATTCCGCCTGGGGTCAGCTGGCCGCTTGCCCGATAATTCAGCAGCTTGCCAAGCCAGCCGCTGGGCTGTGCTTTCGGCATATGCTCGCGATCGGTATGCCGGCCGGCGAACACGCCGCCGGCCTCGCGGCTTGGCGCGTTTGCGAGCGGCGCACCGTCAGGGTCGACGACCGTGACGCTGCCCTCGCCAGCCACCCCGTTCGGCGCGTTGGCGATCCAGGGCCTTCCGAAGGCGTTGTTGATCGAAATATATCGCGGTCCAGACGCGGCTGCGAGGCGCGCGGTTCGAGCCCCGGCATTGTACCGCTGGTTGAGGAACCGTTCACTCTGTGCCGTGTAGAGCTGAACCCTCCCGTCTCCATTGTTGAGCTCTTGCGGAACGATAATGGTGCCACCGGACTTGCCCGCGTGCGGATCGATGGACAGGATCGCCCCGACCTCAAGTGCTGGATCGCCCGGCGGTGCGCCGAAATTGCTGCCCACGGCGACGAGAACCCTGAGCGGATCGAGCACCCGCCCTTCGCGCGTCGCCATCAGGAATTCCGGATTTCCCGGTATCGGCCCGCCGACATGAAAGCGGCCCACCTCGCGCACGCCGGCCACGTCGGGCAGCCCGACGGCGACGATTCGAGCGCTCAGGCGCCAATCGGGGGTCTGGTCCCCAGCGAACCCCGAAGCCGGCAGCAGGCTGAGAAATATCGCCGCTGCCCTCAAGATGTTTCGGCGAGCAGAAAAACCCGACAGCACGGACCAGTCCCTGGGCCGACGGGCTCCGACGAAATCCGTAAGGGTCACTGCACGGCGTTTTCGCATCGCGACTCTCCCGCGGTCCCAAGCGCACGGTGACGCTTGTCACTCACAGCGCCATCATAGGGCAGGTGCGCTTACGGATCGCTTACGCATGCGCCATGGCTCGAGCTATTCGCCTTACCGTTGCGAGCTGTCGTTTGCTGCTGTGCCTGAGTCTCGGCGATGTAACCGGCGCGAACAGCCAATCGCTCAATTGGACGGAGCGCTCTCGAGTCGTTGTCGCGGCTCGCTACTACTTGCGACAAAGTTGCGCCAGCCGCCGAAGGCCGAGATATCGGCTGCAGCCGACAGTCCGGCGGTCTCGGCCAGAAAGCCCTTGGCCGACGTGCCGTCGGCGAGTTCGACTGTCCCTATCCTTCGGCGTTCCGGTCATCGACGGCGTCGGCGCGGCGGTCAAGCAAGCCGAGGCACTCGTCGCGCTTGGCCTGTCGACGTCCAAGCGCGGCGCCTATGCAAAGCCGCTCGCAAAGCCCTATCGTGGCGCATTGAAATCCTTCGCCCCCGGTTCTGTTGCCGCCGAGTGATCGCAATGCGCCGAACGATCAGAACGCTCGCACTTGAAGAAGTGGAAATCCTTGTCGACTGGGCGGCAGCGGAGGGCTGGAATCCCGGCCTCGGCGATGCCGTGGCGTTCCAGGCAGCGGATCCCGAGGGCTTCATCGGCGCTTTCGTCGATGGCGAGATGGTCGCCGGCATTTCGGCTGTGGCCTATGGCGGCGGTTTCGGCTTCATCGGCCTCTACATCTGTCGGCCGGACAGGCGCGGCGAGGGCCATGGCAAGGCGGTCTGGGACGCCGGCATGGCGCGGCTCGGCAACCGCACGATCGGCCTCGATGGCGTCGTCGAACAGCAGGCCAACTATCGCAGCATGGGTTTTGCGCCGGTCCACCGGACGATCCGGTTCGTTGGAGCGCCGAATGTCCCGGCAGCCACCGACAGCGGCATTTGCGTCATAGGCCCAGAACTCATCGCGGATGTCCTGGACTATGACCGCCGATTCTTTCCGGCTTCGAGGCGATCCTTCCTGGACCACTGGCTGCGCCCGCCGCACATGGCGCTTGCGATCGTCAAGGATGGCGCGATCGAGGGATATGGCGTCGCGCGCCAGTGCCGGGAGGGCTGCAAGATCGGCCCGCTTTTTTCCAACAACCTTGATGCGGCAAGCCGTCTCTTCGCCGCACTCGCCAATGCCTCCGGACCCGGAAATATCCACCTCGATGTTCCCGAGACCAATAGGCATTTCGTAGCTCGGCTGACGTCGGCCGGCCTTCAACCGGGTTTCGAAACGGCTCGAATGTACAAGGGAAAAGCGCCGCAGCTCGCGCAGTCCGGCGTCTTTGCGATAACGACCTTGGAGCTTGGTTGAGACGTCGACTAGCGCCCCTCATCCAGCCGGTCGCGCAGGATGCTTAGCGGAAGCAGCATGTTTGGCGCATGCCGCATCAGGCCATGGAGCGGGATCGGCGACGGCGGCGCAAACGGCAGCGGCAAATCCTGCGGCTTTGTTCCATCAGCCCAATCCGCAAGGACCTTGCCCATGCTCGTCGTCATGGCAATGCCACGTCCGTTGCAGGCAAAGCCCGCGATCAGGCCAGGCCCGAGATCCACAAGGTGCGGCAGGAAGTCGGGCTCGACGGCGGCCATCCCCGACCAGCTGTAGGCGAGTGGTGGGATTTCCGGGAGATCGAGGTGTTTTGCAAGCCGGCGCCAGATCGCATGCGGCACCCGCGCGTCGGCGCCGGGACCAAGACTATGCATGCCGCCGGTTATCAGCCGGTTTTCGCTATCGAAGCGGAAGGTGAAAAGATTGCGCCTGGTGTCGCCGACGCCTTGCCCGCCTGGAAGCAGGTAAGTGCGGTATTCGCGCGGCAGCGGAGCCGTCGCGATCTGGAAGATTTTCAGAGGAAAGTAGGTTCGCTGCAGCGCGCGGTGCAGCGACCCGCCATAGGCGTTGGTGGCAATCAGCACCTTTCCGGCACGCACCGAACCCGATTCCGTCTTCAAAGCCCAGCCATCCCCGTCGCCGTCGATCAATGCAACGCGCGTATGCTCGAAGATGCGGGCTCCGGCCTTTTCCGCCGCGTCAGCGAGCCCGCGCGCATATTCGACCGGATTGAGGACACCGCCCGACCGGTCCATCCAGCCGCCGGGATAACCCCGAATGCCGGTCAGATCTTCGGTTTCCTGCCTGTCCAGCGTAACGGTCGGTCTTCCGCGCCTTGCCCATTGTTCGGCACGCAATCTGGTTTTTTCGAGAGCGGCCTGTGAATGGGCCGGTTGTATCCATCCGCTCTGGACTGCGTCGCATTCGATGCGGTGCCGTCTGATCAGGTCGAAGACGAGGTCGGCGCTGCCGGTGGCGAACTCGACAAGGCGTTCGCCGCGTGCGGGTCCGAGCTGGGCAATGATATCGTCGGGGTCTCTTTTCGCGAAATTCGGCACGACGAAGCCGGCATTCCTGCCGGTCGCGCCCCAGGCGATGATTTCCGCTTCGAGGACGGCGACCGAGATGCCTTTTTCGGCGGTATGCAGCGCGGTGGAAAGGCCTGAGAACCCGCCGCCGACAATCGCCAGGTCGACATCGAGTGCGCCTTCGAGGGTAGGCCGGTCACGGCGATTGCGGTTGACGGCGTGCCAGAGGGAAACGCCGGAAGACCCGGCAACCTCGATCATGACGCTGTTCCGCTCTCACCCGTAGCCACTCGGACACGCTTGCTGAATCTTGGCCGCCACGGCCTGTCGCCAAACAGGCCGTTCGGCCTGACCAGAAGAATGACGCACAGTATCACGCCGATGGCGACGATCTGCAGCGAGGCGGCGCGGGCCTGCTGTTCCGGCGAAAACAACACGCTCGTTAAGGCTCCCGATCCGGCCCATATCGCCCAGACCAGGATGCTGCCGATGACGGCGCCGATGTTGCTGCCCGAGCCGCCGACGATCAGCATCACCCAGACCTGGAAAGTCAGCGCCGGCAAATAATTGTCCGGAGCGATGAAGCCGGTGAAATGCGCCTGCAACGCGCCGGCCAGTGCCATGATGGCACCGCCCACGGCAAAGGCCTGAACGCGGTAGAAGCGTGCGCTTTTCCCCAGGGATATCGCTGCCCGCTCATCCTCGCGAAGCGCCTTCAACACGCGCCCCCACGGGCTGCGCGACAGATGCTCCAGCGCGAGATAGACGATCAGCGTCACCACCGAAACGACGGCAAGGTTCGACAGGTTGAACAGCAAAGGCGTTTCGGCGAGGCCGCCGAAAGGACGCGGAATGAAGCCGATGCCGAACGGGCCGCCCGTCAGCTTCTGGGCATTAAGCGCCACCAGCTGCACGACGACGGCAACGCCGAAGGTGGTGATCGCCAGATAGTCCGATCTCAGGCGCAGCGTGGCAATGCCGGTAATCGCGGCGGCGATGCCGCCCACCAGCATGGCGCCGAGCCAGCCGACAAGGATCGGCAGGCCGAAGCCGCCCAGGCGCGCAGCATCGTCGGGCGTGGTCAGCAGTGCCGACGTGTAGGCGCCGATGGCAACGAAGCCCGCGAGTCCGACATTGAAAAGGCCGGTGAGCCCCCATTGCAGGTTGAGCCCGAGCGTGACGAGCGAAAAGATCAATGCGGTCGTCAGGAAGAAAGCGCCATAGCCGAGCAGATCCATCAGCGTTCCCTCACTCCGAAAAGGCCGATAGGCCGCACGAACAGCACGGTCATCAGGATGATGAAGGAGACAGCAGCGCGCCATTCGGCGCCGACCAACTGCACTGCGCCGGCTTCGGCCATACCGATGATCAATCCGCCGAGAACAGCGCCAGGCACGCTGCCGATGCCGCCGAGGATGGCGGCCGCGAACATCGGCAGCAGCATGTCGAAACCCATGAACGGGCGGATCTGAATGAGAATGCCGATCATCACGCCGGCGACGCAGGCTAGCGCTCCGCCAATGATCCAGGTGACGCGCACGATCTTGGCGACGTTGATGCCGACAATGCGCGCCAAGGCCGCATTCTGGCTCAGTGCCTGCATGGAACGGCCGGTCTGCGTGCGGGTCATCAACAGATGCACGCCGAGCACGAGCACGGCGGTCAGCAGCAGCAGCGCGATCTGGTCGGGAGTGACGCGAATGCCGAGGCCGACCGGCATGGCGATCTGGATGGCCCGGCTGAAATAGGTCGGACGCGAGGTGAAGATGAATTCGAGCAGGCTTCTCAGCGCCATCGAGGCGCCGAAGCTCGCCATCACCACAATGATCGCCTGGCCCTTGGCCCGCAGCCGCGCGAAAAGCATCATGTCGAGCAGCAGCGCCAGCAGGCCGGTGATCGCCATGCCGACGATTACCGCGGCGATCAGCGGCCAGCCGAAGGACAGGGGAGCCATCGGCGCGATCTTGCCGAACATCGCGCCGATGGCGCCGACGACGGCGAGCGTCGCATAGGCGCCCCAGGCCATGAAGTCGCCATGCGCGAAGTTCGAGAAGCGCAGGATCGAATAGGTGAGCGTCACGCCGATGGCGCCGAGACCGATCATCGAACCTGCCAGCAGTCCGTCGACGACAAATTGCAGGTTCATGCCGCGCTTCCTTTGCCCGAGTGCCGGTCTCTTCCGGGATCGAGACGGCGCTGACCAAGATAGAGTTCGGCGACGACCGGATCGTTCCAGAGCTCGGAGGCGACGCCCTCGTGCCGGTCCTTGCCCTCGACCAGCACATAGGCGCGATCGCCGATGGCAAGTGCTGCCTTGGCGTTCTGTTCGACCAGCAGAATGGTGACGCCGGTTTCGCGTATACCGGCCAGCATCTCGAATACCGTCGACACGAATTTCGGCGACAGGCCGGCCGACGGCTCGTCGAGCACCAGCACCTTGGGATGAACGATCAATGCCCGGGCAACGGCCAGCATCTGCCGCTGCCCGCCCGAGAGATTTCCGGCGGCGGTTCTGCGCTGACGGACGAGGTCGGGAAAGGCCGCATACATTTCCTCGATGCGGGCAGGGGTCTCGCGCGGCATCAGGATGCCGCAGGCAACCTTCAGATTGTCCTCGACTGACATCAAGGGGAAGATGTTTTCGGTCTGCGGCACGAAGGCAAGGCCGAGGCGGACCATGATATGGGCGGGCGCCGCGGTGATATCCTTGCCGTCCAGCAGGACCGTGCCGCCGGTGATCGGGACAAGGCCGGCGATCGCCTTGATCAAGGTCGACTTGCCGGCGCCGTTGGGGCCGAGAACGACAACGATCTCGCCCTTGTCGACGGTGATTGAGGCGCCGCGCAGGATCGGGACGCCTGGCTCGTAGCCGGCTTCGAGATCGCGGACATCGAGAACCGTTTGGCTCATGCCGCGCCTCCGAGATAGGCCTCGATGACGCGCGGATCGCGTGCCACCTCATCGGGCGTGCCTTCGCACAGGAGCTGGCCGCTCGCCATGACTAGCACCCGGTGGCAGAGCCGCGTCACCATGTCGATATTGTGCTCGATCAGCAGGAAAGTGATGCCGCGGGCGTTGATGTCGCGGATGCGATCGATGATGACTTCGAGCAACGTCGCGTTGACGCCGGCCGCCGGTTCGTCGAGCAGGATGATCGCCGGGTCGGCCATCATGACGCGGGCGAGTTCGAGCAGCTTGCGCTGGCCACCGGAAAGCACACGCGCCGGCTCGTGCGCCAGGCGGGCGAGCGTGACGAGTTCGAGCAGCTCGATGGCTTTCGTCTCGGCCGCCCGCTCCTCGGCGGCGACCCGCCGTGGCGTCAGGAAATTGGCGAGCAGCCTTTCCCCGGCCTGCCTCTGCGCGGCCAGCATGACGTTTTCGATCAGCGTCAGGTTGGGCAAGGGCCGGGGGATCTGGAATGTGCGGCCAAGGCCGCGGCCGATGCGGCGATGCGCTGCCTCTCCCGACACCAGTGTGCCGTTGAGAAGGATGTCGCCACTGGTCGGCAGGATGCTGCCGGCCAGCAGGTCGAACATCGTCGTCTTCCCGGCGCCGTTCGGGCCGATGAGGCCGAGTATTTCACCCGGCTGGACGTCGAACGAGACATTGTTGACCGCGACGAGGCCGCCGAAGCGCCGGACGACGTTTCTGGCCGTCAGAACCGGCGTACGGGTGTCCGCCCGCTGTTGTGCGATTGTGTCACTCATGGAACCCTCGGGCCGAAAGCGATCGTCGCCGCCTTCTGGTTTGATTTGTGATCACACTTGCTTTGATCACGCTATTCGGCTTTAATTTCTTCCGCAAGCCGAAAACGGGCCAAGACCGGGACTGCCCATGCAGAAGGCCGTCATCGAAAAGAACAACGAGGTGGTCGCAGCCCAGCTTACGCCGGTCGGCCGCGAAACCGTGCAGGATCGCGTCTATTCGGAGTTGCGCCGGGCCTTGATCGGCGGTCTTTTCGAGCCGAGCCAGGTTTTGACGATCCGCGGCCTCGCCGACGCGCTGGTCACCAGCACCATGCCGGTGCGTGAGGCGCTCGGACGGCTGATCACGGAAAAGGCGCTGGAGGCGCTTCCCAACCGTTCCGTGCGCGTGCCGCCGATCACGCTGGAGCGTATCGACGATCTCTTGCGCGCCCGCTCCCTGATCGAGGGCGAAGCGATCGCGCTGGCTGCCACGCGCATGAATCCGCGCCAGATTGCTTCGGTCGAAGCCATGCTCGGCGAGTGGGACGAGATGCGGGCGCTGAAGCACAAAAAGGATATCGACCGCGAGGCGACGCTCAACCAGAGCTTCCACTTTGAGATCTACCGTTGCTGCGGCTCCGCCGTGTTGATCCCGATGATCGAGAGCCTGTGGCTACAATCCGGACCCTGTATCCGCGTCGCCATCTACGCCTTTTCGGATGCCGGCGAGGTAGATACCGCCCACTATCACCGCAGCATTGTCGCAGCGCTTGCAAGGCAGGATGCCCAAGCGGCGCGCGAGGCGCTGGTGGCCGACATCAGCCGGCCCTTCGCTTTCCTGCGCGACAAGCTTCAATCCGCCAATAGGAAAGATTGAGGGCATGACGCTTGCCATCAGCATCGCCGAGCCACGCTCAAAGCTGTCCGTGACGGCGCTTCTGTTGCCTGAAAAGGCGCCCGAGAACGCTGCTTTCCTGCTGGCCTATCTCGAGCAGCCGCGCGTCGTTGCCGGCATCCATGCGATGTGGACAGGGCCGGAAATCTCCTGCCCGGTTCCATCAGCGGATATTGAGGGCCAAGCCTATACCAGGCCGTTGCCGGCGGAGAATGCAACGTTGACGCCGCAGCCGGGCGACATCGTGCTATCCTACGTGCCGCCGCGCATGTGGGGCGGCAGTCCGAATGCGATATTCGACATCGGCCTGTTTTATGGCCAGGGTGCGCGTCTGCTGTTCCCGATCGGCTGGCTCGCCGGAAGCGTGGTCGCGCAGGTGCGTCCCGAGGAGCGCGACCGGTTCGCCGTCGCCTGCGGCGTGATCCGCCGCAACGGCGCTTGCGAAATCACCTTCACCCGGGTGGGGATCTGAATGGCTGAGAGCGACGACAGTTTCGAACTTTTCGACCTTCGCGTCGAGGCGGTTATCCCCGAGGGCAAGCCGATCTATTGCGGCGCCAAATCAGGCGATTATTTCGAGCTCAAGGGCGAGATGCTGTCGATGCCTTCGGGGCAGGGTTTTTCGATCTATTCGATATCAGCTGTGTTGCCGCTGCTCGCGGCAAAACAGCGCCCAACCCACAGGAACGACTGGATGACGTCGGATGCCGAGATCGCCTGTCCCGATCCCAATTGCGCCAGCCGGCTGAGGATCATCAGGACTGGGAAGCGGCGGTTCAGCCATGCCGAGACCACGGCGGTGCCGCTGCCGAAGGAGAATGACCAGAGATGACCGAAAAGTCCTTCGAGCTCAGCCCGGGCTATACGATCTCGCGCGTCATTCGCGGCGGCTGGCAGCTTGCCGGCGGACACGGCGCAATCGACCGCGAACAGGCGGTGACCGACCTGATCGCCACCTTCGACGCCGGCATCAGGACCTATGATTGCGCCGATATCTATACCGGCGTCGAGGAACTGATCGGTGCGGCTCGGCTGCGGCTGGCCAGTGAGCGTGGTCTCGACGCCGCCACCAAAATGAAGGTGCACACCAAGCTGGTGCCTGACTTGGAAAGGCTTGCGAATATCAGCCGCGACTATGTGAGAGGCATCGTCGACCAGTCGCTGCGGCGGCTGAAGACCGAACGGCTCGATCTCGTGCAGTTCCACTGGTGGGATTATGCAGTGCCCGGTTACGTCGATGCGATGGGCTGGCTCAACGACCTCCGCCTGGAGGGCAAGGTGCGCAACGTCGGCGCCACCAATTTCGACACGCCGCATTTGGCCGAGATCCTAGCGGCCGGCGTGCCGCTGGTCAGCCAGCAGCTGCAATATTCCGTGCTCGATCAGCGGCCGGCCAACAGCCTTGCAACACTTGCCAGCCAGAACGGCGTCAGTCTCCTCTGCTACGGTTCGGTGGCGGGCGGCTTCCTCAGCGAGAGATGGCTTGATGTCGCCGAGCCGCAGACGCCGCCGCTCGAAAACCGGTCGCTGGTCAAATACAAGCTAATCATCGATGATTTCGGCGGCTGGGATCTCTTCCAGGAACTGCTGGGGGCATTGAAGGCGGTCGCCGACCGCCACGGCGTCGACATCGCCACCATCGCCAGCGCCTGGGTGCTGGAGCAGCCGCAAGTGGCGGCCGTCATCGTCGGCGCTCGCAACCAGGCGCACGCCCTTGCCAATGCCGGGATCTTGGACGTCGCGCTCGATGCCGAGGACCGGGCGCGGATCGCCGCAGTGATCGCGCAAAGCAGCGGGCCTCTGGGCGACGTCTATACATTGGAGCGCGACCGGCACGGTCGCCATGGCTCGATTATGCACTACAATTTGAACGCCGGAAGAAAATGAGCTCGGCCATGAACGAGAAGCCCTCTCTGCTTTCACGCGCAAGCGCAGAGATCGTCGATCTGCATCGCTTCTTCGTCGACTGGTTCGACAGGGCGAGCGCCGACAGGGTGGATTTCAGCCGCTTCGAACGCGTCATGGGTGACGGCTTCTGCATGGTCGCGCCGAGCGGGCAGGTCCTCGATCGTAAGGCGGTGCTCGATCATATCAAGGCAAGCCGCGCCACCTGTGACGGCGATTTCGCCATCTCGATCGAGGATATCCGGGCCGGCTGGCAGGCCGGCGACACGATCGTCATCAGCTACGTCGAGGCACAGCAGCGCGCCGGCAAGCACAGCCGTCGTCGCTCGAGCGCCGTTTTCACCACCAGTTCATCGGCGCCCAACGGCGTTGAATGGCGGCATCTGCATGAAACCTGGCTGCAGATGCCGGAAGGCTGAACAGGCTCAAGACATGAATTGAACCAGAGTCGTGTGACGAAAAGGGAACAACAATGACAAAGATGATACTTCTGATCACCACCGCGCTAGCTCTGCTGACGGCAGCAGGTGCAGCGCAAGCCGCCGATTGCAAGATCACCGTTGGCCTCGTCATGGAACTGACTGGCCCGGCCGGCGAATACGGCCAAGCCGGCGCCAAATCGGTCGAGATGGCCTTCCGCGATATCAACGCCGCCGGCGGCGTTCGCGGTTGCGATCTCGCGACCGACACGCGCGACAGCCAGAGCCAGGGCAACATTGCGGTCGACGCCGCGACCCAGCTTGTGCAGGTCAAGAAGGTGCCGGTGATCATCGGCGGCATCATCTCCTCGGTATCGATCCCGATCCTGACCTCGGTCACCGCTCCGGCCAAGATCGTCCAGGTGTCGCCCGCTTCCTCGTCGCCGACGCTGACGGCGCTCGGGCGCGACGGCAAGACCAACGGCATCTTCTTCCGTACCATCACCTCGGATGCGCTGCAGGGCGTCGCCGCCGCCAAATATGCCATCGACAAGGGCTTCAAGAAGCTGTCGGTCATCCACGTCAACAACGACTTCGGCGTCAACATGGTGGCCGAATTCTCGCGCGCCTATAAGGCGCTCGGCGGCACCATCGTCTCTGACACGCCTTACAATGAAAAGCAGTCGAGCTATGCCTCGGAAGTGACCGCGGCGATATCAGGCGAGCCGGACGGGCTTTATCTCGTCAGCACGCCTGTCGACGGCGCAACCATCGCCCGCACCTGGATTTCGCAAGGCGGCGTCCAGAAATTTCTGCTCAATGACGGCATGAACAGCCCGGACTTCATCGAATCCGTCGGCGCCGATTACCTGAAGGACGCCTATGGCACTTCGTCGGGCACCAGCCCGACCGCATCGACCGAATATTTCACCAAGAACTACAAGGAATTTTCCGGTATCGAACCATCGAACCCGGCAGCCGACCGGTCCTATGATGCCGGCGCCATCGTCGGGTTGGCCATAGCCATTGCTGGTTCCGAGGATCCGGCCAAGATCAAGGACGCGATCTACAAGGCGGTCGATCCGGCCGGCACGCCGATCTATGCCGGCAAGGACGAGTTCGCCAAGGCGCTCGGCCTGATCAAGGATGGCAAGCCGATCCGTTACGAAGGCGTCATCGGCCCGGTCGCATTCGACAAGTACGGCGACATCACCGGCCCGTTTCGCCTCTGGAAGATCGTCGACGGCAAGGTGACGACCGAGGGTGAGATGACCACGGATGACGTCAACGCCCTGCAGGCGAAGCTTCAGTAAGGCGCCTATGTCTTGTCCGGCATCATTTCACCAGGGTTGATGCCGGACACTTGCATCGTCCCGTTTGTTGCCCGGGCATGCGCCCGGTTGGAAACGAACACCGCTCTGGCCGCCGGCATTATCCAGGGACAGGCGCAATAATCGGCAATGCGGTTTATGACCCCGTCGATCGCTTCGATCCGAACCGGATGGGCTGGTTCCCAACCGCCTTCGCCGCGGTGGAGCACGAGCAGCACCGCTTCGCCATCGATCTCGCCAGTCACCATCTTCCAGGTCATTTGGGCGTTTTCATACTCGACAAAATAGGGCGATTCCAACAACTGGCCCTTGAAGCAATCCGCGACCCGCAATTGGGCATCGGCGCTGGTCAACGCCCGCACGCCATCCCAGTCACGGCGATTGAAAAGCTCGACATAGCGGTTGAGCAATTTTGAAAGCTCGGCATTGCGCTGGGACTCCGAACGGACGTCTGGTTCGTTTGGCAGCATCGCCAGCTTGGAGCGTCCACGGCTCAACGCCGCCTTGACGCCACCCACGGTCGAGCCGACGAGGCCGGCGATCTCTTCCAGCGAATAGTCGAATACATCCTTGAGCAGGACGCAGGCGCGTTCCTTGGGCGGCAGGTGGATCACCAGCCGTTCGATCGCGCGATCGGCGCCCTGGCCCGGCGGCTCGACCGGCAGGATGATTTCGTTTTCGACGAAATTGGCCTCCGCACGCTCGCGCGCTTGTCTGCTTCGCAGGAAATCGATGCAGCGATTATGCGCAATGCGAAACAGCCAAGGGCGAAGAGCGCTCGGATCGTCAAGCTTCTCGATCTTCCGATAGGCTTCGAACAGGGCCTCCTGCATGACGTCTTCGCCGTCGAGCGTCGAACCTGTCATGCGTGCACAGTAGCGGTGCAGCCATCCGCGCAAATGTGCGACCGTCTCCAGGAACGCGGCGTAGCGGACGTCAAAATGCCCGGTTGGATCGATTCTTGGCTGCATCTTCATGGTATCAATATCCAGAGACGGATCACCGTGGGATATAGGTCAGCGTGATGACGCCGTTCTTGAACCGGTGCGTGTTCACAAGCTCCAGCTTGACCAGGGACGGGTCGATATCCTGGAAAGCGCGTTTGCCATGGCCCACACGGGGTGGGCACGATGGAGAGCTGATACTCGTCGACAAGCTTGTTGGCGAGCAGCGTCTGGTCGAGATTGCTCACCCCGTATTTCAGTATGTCCCCGCCGGCCTGCTGCTTGATCCTAGCGATTTCGGCGGCGACATCACCCTCGATCAGCGACGCGTTCCAGCTCACGTCTTTGAGGCTGCGTGATGCGACAAGCTTCTTCAGCCCGTTCATGCGATCCATATACTTGCTACCCTTGACCTGCGGCCAGCGCGCCGAAAACATTTCATAGGTCACGCGACCGAGCAGGAAAAAAATCCGCCTCGCCAGCCTTTTGGTAAGAATGCTCCCTGGCTTCTTCGTCGAAGAAGGGCGAAGCCCAGTCCATTGGTGCTTCGATGACGCCGTCCAGCGAAATGAAGCTGCCCACGATCAATTTTCTCATTGCACGTCTCCGGTTGCGCAGCGGGCCTTCCCGTCATGATCGAGAACCGGCGAACGAAACGGTCCCTCGATCGTGACAAGGCACCCGATAGCTAAGACGTTCCCGGTTCGATTTTGGATACGCGCGTGAAGATCGTTTGACTAATACAGCGGCTTGGCCATGTGCCGGGGCGACGGCCATTCTGTCGTGATCCCGGGCTGCACCGGCCGCTCGAGATAGGTCGACAGAACCACGTAGCTTCGTGTCGAGGTGACGCCGGGCGTTTCGTAAAGCCGCGACAGCAGGCCTTCGAGCGCCCGAGTGTCCTCGGTGCGGACCTTGATCAGCATGCATGTGTCGCCGGCCACCGAATGAATCTCCTCGACTTCGGGGTGCTCGGAAATCGCCATCAGTTCGGGGGTCTTTCCCCAACCCTTGGTGTCGATGTGCACGAAAGCGAGCAACGGCTTGCGCACCGCCTTGGGATCGATGATCGCCGCGGTGTTGCGGATGGCGCCGCTGCGCCGAAGCCGCTTCACCCGTTCATGCGCTGCCGGCGGCGACAGGCCGACGCGATCACCGAGCTCGGCATAGCTGATCGTCGCGTCATCGACCAGAACGCCTAATATCTTTCGGTCGGTTGCGTCAACATCGCGGGCAGCAGGCCGGTTCTGCGGAACGCCATCTGTTTCTTCATCCATAATGAAGTTCCTTATTGATACAGAATTTAATACGGCCATTATGGCCATATGTCGAACAGTGATCAAGTCGCAACTTTGACGGCAAGGCCGCCTATCCCGGCGCTCGCTTATCTGCTGACCGGATGCATAGCCGTGATCGGCTCCAACTCGCTGGTCCTCGGTCCGATAGCACCGGCAGTGGCCGCGTCGTTTACGACGAGCGTGCCGGCCGTCATGATCGCGTCCGCTGCGTTCGGTCTTGGCACGTCGGCAAGCGCCTTGTTCCTGGCGCGCTATATAGATCGGCTCGGCGCCCGCGGCATGCTGCAAGGGGCGTTGCTGCTGCTGGCGATAGCACTTGTCTCCAGCGCTGCCGCGCCGACGGTAACAACGCTGGTTGCGGCCCAGCTTCTCGCCGGCATCGCTGCCGGTGTCGCCATGCCGGCAATCTATGCCAGCTCGGCAGCGATTGCGCCGCCTGGCCGCGAAAGCGGGACGATCGGCGTCGTGCTGACCGGATGGACCCTCAGCATGGTGGCCGGCGTCTCATTATCGGCGGTGCTTGCCGACCTCGTGCATTGGCGCGCTGTTTTTGCGGCGGTAGCGGTCCTTGCGGCGCTCGCATTGACCGGTCTTACGCTGACGTCGCTGAGCGATGTCAGGAAAAGCGGCCCGGCGCCGACGCCGCTCGGCGCTTTGGCCGTGCCCGGCATAGTGCCGCTTCTGGTCGCCTGCGGCGCCTTCATGACCGCCTTCTACGGTGTCTACGGCTATCTCGGCGATCACCTTCACAATGGCTTGGGACGGCCGGTCAGCGCCAACGGCTTGGCCGCGCTCGCCTACGGCGCCGGCTTCGGCATGGCGGCGCTTCTCGACGGCGTGATCGATCGCCTTGGCGCGCGACGCGTCATGCCGTTCGCCTATCTGCTCGTTGCGGTCGTCTATGTCGCGCTGGCCGCGGCAGGCGGCAGCTTCCATCTGACCATCGCGATGGTGGCGGCCTGGGGTCTTGCCAATCATTTTGGACTGAACGTCCTGGTGATGCGCCTCTCGGCGCTCGATCCGGCGCGGCGCGGCACGATCATGGGTCTGAACAGCGCCGTGACCTATCTCGCGGTGTTTGTCGGAACCACGGCCTTCGGACCGCTTTATTCCAGCTTTGGTTTTGCGGCATCGGCCGTGGTCGCAGCGTTGCTCATGCTGGTCGCGGCCTCAGCGGCGGTGTGGCGTTCGCCGCGGTCCGTGTAGTCGCGGAGCCACGCGGCTGATCGAGACGTTCAATCCCTAGGCGGTCAAGGTCTATGAGCGTCGGGGTTATCGGCCTTTCGGCGTGCTTCCCGATCTTCCCGTCGGCCGCGGCCGCGTCTTCCTGTAGAAGAATTGTCGGCTTGATTAGCCGGCGAGGCGTCCGCCGCGCATCGGCTGTGGCACACCAGTGGTGGTCGGGAAGCTGATCGGCAGGCCCCTGAGCACGCGAACCGCAAGGAAGGCAAAGCATTCCGCCTCCACCGCGTCACCCTTCCAGCCGAGCGCCTCCGCCGGCACGGCTTCGACACCGGCACGGCTGGCGAGCATGGCCATGATCGTCGGGTTGTGGCGGCCGCCACCGCTGACCACCAGCCGCTTCGGCCGGTGTGGCAGGAGGTCGAGCGCTTTGCCGACGGCGGCGGCGGTGAAGGCCGTCAGCAGTGCAGCGCCATCCTCAGCGCTCATCCCATCCGCCATGGCTGCGCCGAAGTCGAACCGGTCCAGCGACTTTGGATAGGGCTTGGCCAGATAGGGATGCTGCAAGAGCTTGGTCAGCCGCGCTTCGTCGACAGTGCCGGCGCGGGCCAGCGCGCCGTCGCGGTCCATTTCGCCGAGCCCTTTGGACTTGATGAAGTCGTTCAACGGCGCATTGGCCGGTCCGGTGTCGAAGGCAACGACATTGTCCTTGCCATCCCACCACGTGACGTTGGCGACGCCGCCGAGATTGAGAACGGCCGTGTCGCCGCTGGCGTCGGCATCGCGTAGCAGCGCGGCGTGATAGGCCGCGGACAGCGGCGCCCCTTGCCCGCCGGCGCGCATGTCGGCCGAGCGGAAGTCGTAGGCAATTTTTGTATCCAGGATGGCATGCATCAACTCGCCATCGCCGAGCTGGCGGGTCTGGCCGGGCCGGCCGACTTGCGGAGCACGATGCAGCACGGTCTGGCCATGGAAGCCGACGACCCCGATATCGGCCATCGTCAATCCATAGCTTTCGACCAGGTCCTTGACCGCCGCTGACTGGGCGCGCGTCAGCGCTTCTTCAGCTTCGCGAAAGATCGCCGGCTCCGGTCCGGTGAAATTCCACACCCTGGCCTGATCCAGCGTCTCCTCCAGCAGGGTCCGGATCGACCTGGGGTAGGGTGCCAGCGTGTAGGTGCCGAAATCCGCGATCCGCTCGCCATCGGTCTTGATCAGCGCGACGTCGATATTGCCGTCGAGGACGGTGCCGGTCATCAGGCCGACGGCCCAGATTGGCTGGTCACTTTTCGCAATCATGATTTGTTAGGCTCCATTGGCGAGATCGCCGACCGATTGGCGAAGCGATTCCGCTGTTGAATGATGTGTCGGATGGATCCGTTTGGCGAGCAAGGTCCATGCCTTGCCTTTGTCGAGGTCGATCCACAGTCCGATGCCGGTATAGCGGTATGCCCGACCGCCCCTGCACAGCCGGCCGCCGCCAGCCCTCATCCTCACACAGGCTTTTCGCCTATCGCCTTTCGCAGGAATCCTCCCGCATTGTCGAGGGCTTGCCGCGCCTCTTTGACGCTCATGCCGGTGATTGTCACCAGGATCGCCAGCTTCACGTCTTTGCCGGTCTGGTCGAGCGCCTGTCGTGCCTGCTGCGCTGTGCAGCCGGTGGTCTGCATCACGATCCCAACCGCCCTGGCGACGAGTTTCTTGTTGCTGGGATTAAGGTCGACCATCAGGTTCTGATAGCTCTTGCCGATCCGAATCATGCTGGCTGTCGTCAGCATGTTGAGAACCAGCTTTTGCGCGGTTCCCGACTTCAGCCGGGTCGAGCCGGCGAGAACCTCGGGGCCGACAAACGGAGAGATGGCAATGTCGGCAATGCCGGCAATGGTCGATCTGGGATTGCACGAGAGCGCCACTGTCGTCGCTCCCACCTGCTTTGCGTAGGTCAAACCGCCGATCACATAAGGCGTGCGGCCGCTGACCGCGATGCCGACCACCACATCGTCGGCGGTCAACTTGATGTCCTGCAGTGCCTTCATGCCTTGTTGCGGATCATCCTCGGCGCCTTCCGCAGCCCGCATCAGCGCTTTGGGGCCGCCCGCGATCAGGCCGAGCACCATGTCCTCGGGCACACCGAATGTCGGTGGACACTCCGAGGCGTCGAGAACTCCCAACCGGCCGCTCGTGCCGGCGCCGATGTAGACAAGCCGCGCGCCTTTTTGAAACGCACTAACGATCCGGTCTACCGCGGCAGCGATTTCCGGAATGACTTTCTCGACAGCGGCCGGAACGCCACTGTCCTCGTCATTGATCTTGCGCAGGATCTCGATGGTTGGCAGCAGGTCGATATCCATCGTCTTCGGGTTCCGGTCCTCGGAAACCAACCGTTCCAGCTCCGACATCAACTCCTGTTCGCTCATCCGCTTGCTTTCAAAGTTCTTACCGTCGGCAATAAGTAATGTGATGCGGCGCCAAGCGTCGACCAGTACCAGCATTGACGGACCTTCACTCGCTACAAACAAATGTTGACAAGACCGTCTGTTGTTGATCAACGTCAGCCATGAATTCGACGGACCGGGTGAGACGATGGACAACCTTGGAGCACAGGAACAGGCGGTTCTGGATCTCATCGCGGCGAACCCCTTCGCCGGCCAGCAGGACATAGCGACCGCGCTCGGCATTGCCCGCTCGACCGTCGCGGCCCACATCGTGCAGCTCGTCAACAAGGGCTACATTCTCGGCCGCGGCTATGTCTTGCCGGCCTCCAAGCGCATGATCTGCATCGGCGGCGCCGTCCTGGACCGCAAGTACCACGCCAAGAAGGATCTGATCTTCGGGACGTCGAACCCGGTCGACGGCTATCGCAGCTTCGGCGGCGTCGCCCGCAACGTCGCCGAGAACCTTGTCCGCCTCGGCGTCGACATAAGCTTCGTCTCGATTGTCGGCGACGACGAGACCGGCCGCTCGCTGGTACGGCATCTGCGCGACCTCGGCGCCGATGTCAGCCAGGTGATCACCACCACGGAGCGGCCGACGGCGGAATATGCAGCGATCCTCGACCTCAATAACGATCTCGTGCTCGGCATCGCCGACATGGAGATATTCGATCTGTTTTCGCCCTCCCATCTCGACCGCTTCTGGCCGCATCTGGCTTCGGCGACTTGGGTGTTCATCGACTGCAACCTGCCGGCCGCGACTATCGCAGCGCTGATGTCACGCAAGCAGGGCGCGCGCTTCAAGCTCGCCGTCGACACGGTCTCTTCGCCGAAATCGGCACGCCTGCCGAAGGACCTGACCGGCATCGACCTTTTGTTCACCAATCGCGACGAGGCCAACACGATGCTTGGCATCACGGATGCCGACAAGCGGCTGAAGCCGAAGGAGGCTGCTTCGGCGCTGCGCGCGGCCGGCGCCAGCGAGGTGATCGTGACCATGGGCGCGCATGGATTTGCGGTGGCGACCGACAATGGTGTGTCGACGATGCGCTCCGTGCCAGCCCGCGCCGTCGATATCACTGGCGCCGGCGACGCGATGATTGCCGGCACCTTGTACAAGGTGCTTTCGGGAGATTCCGTGCCCAACGCGGCCCGCACCGGGGCGCTGCTTGCCACGCTGACCACCGAGAGCGAATCCAGCGTTCATCCCGATCTGTCGCCGCGCCTCCTAACTGCCGGCATGTACCGCATTCCCGCCTGAAAGCGAGACGACCCTGAAAGCGAGACGACGATGACACCTTCCCTTCTTCACCTGAACGACGAAGTCGCGGCAGCACTTCAAGAAGGCCACGCAGTGGTGGCACTGGAATCGACGATCATCACCCACGGCATGCCCTATCCGGCCAATCTGGAGACCGCGCGCGGCGTCGAAACCGTGGTGCGCGAGAACGGTGCGATGCCCGCCACGATCGCGGTGATCGCCGGCAAGATCAAGGTCGGGCTTGACGACACTGAGCTGGAGCAGCTGGCAGCGGCAAAAGACGTGGTCAAGGCATCCGGGCGCGACCTCGCCGCCATCATGGTGGGCGGCGGCTCGGCCGGAACCACGGTCTCGGCGACGATGCGGATCGCTGCACTCGCCGGCATCGGCATTTTCGCGACGGGCGGCGTCGGCGGCGTGCATCGTGGCGCCGAGGCCACTTTCGATATCTCGGCCGACCTGACCGAACTCGGCCAGACCGGCACGACCGTCGTCTGCGCCGGCGTAAAATCGATCCTCGACATTGCAAAAACGCTGGAATATCTGGAGACACAACGCGTGCCGGTGATTGCCTATCAGAGCGACGATTTTCCGGCCTTCTACACGCGCTCCAGCGGACTGAAAGCCGATCACCGCCTCGATACGCCGGAGGATATTGCGGGGGCTATGCTGCTGCACGAGCAGATCGGCTCGGGCACCGGCATCCTCGTCGCCAATCCAATTCCGGAAGTGGATGCGCTCGATCCGGCCTTCATCGACGGCACGATCACGGCAGCGGTGGCCGAAGCCGGGACACGCGGCATCGGGCGCAAGGAGCTGACGCCGTTCCTGCTCGCCCGCATCAACGAGCTCTCGCAAGGCCGCAGCCTGAAGGCCAACATCGCGCTGGTCCGCAACAACGCCGCGCTCGCCGCTCGCATCGCAGTGGCGCATGCGCGGTTGAAGCCCGTGGGCGGTTAGACTCAGCACCCGGCCAGCGCTACCGGCCGTCGATTTCCAGCCTCATTGGGGCGGCACGTCACTTATGCTAGCCCCCGGTGAGAGGTCGAAGACCCGCCCGGTATTGAGGATATTGTTCGGATCGAACGCTGCTTTCAAGCGCCGCATGGCGGCGATCTCGGCATCGCTGCGCACCAGGTGCAGCCATTCCTTCTTGTCGAGGCCGATGCCATGTTCGGCCGAGACGCCTCCGCCGGCCGCAGCCACGCTGCGATAGATGATGTCATACGCCGCCGCCGGATCCAGGGTGCGAACCTGATAGTGCAGATTGCCATCGCCGAGGTGGCCAAAGACATAGATGTCGGCGTTGCGGTCGATGGCCTGGATCGCAGCTTCCGCTTCTTTCAGGAAAGTCCCCATCCGCGCCAACGGGATGCTGATGTCGACGCCGATCAGGCCTTTTATCGAAAACAGGAAGCGATTGGCGTCCTCTCGCACCGCCCAGAGTGCGCGGAATTCACGCGGTGACTGCGAGACGACCACGTCATCGATCATGCCGTCTTCAACCGCCTGCATCAGCACATCGGCAAAACGCTCGCCGTCGCGGTCGGGCTCGCTTCCCTGTATCTCGGCGAGCACATAGACCGGCGAGCCGACGGGCAGCGGCGCCGGCCCGTCCATGCCGGCGACCATGGCGCCGTAGAGCGGTGCGAAATTCACTTCATAGGCCGAGAGCAGGAGTCCAAGCCTCTGCCTGAGCAGGCCGAGCAGCGCGATCGCCGCGTCGAGCGAAGCAAGCGCGCAGAAGGCGTTGACCTCTGTGGAGGGCTTCGGGTGCAGCCGCAGGCAGGCGCGCGTGACGACGCCCAGCGTGCCTTCGCTGCCGATGAATAGCTGGTTGAGATCATAGCCGGAATTGTCCTTGGGCAAGCCCTTGAGCGACGTCAGGATGCTGCCGTCGGCAAGCACCGCTTCCAGCCCGAGCACCTGCGCGCGGTACATGCCGTAGCGCAGTACGCGGATACCGCCGGCATTGGTGGCGACATTGCCGCCGACCGTGGCCGTACCGCGCGCGCCGATGTCGACGCCGAACAGCAAGCCGGCCGCATCGGCCGCGTCCTGCACCATCTGCAGCGGCGCGCCGGCCTCGGCGACGATCGTCGCCGCCTCGCGGTCGGGAGCCGCGATCGCCGTCATGCGCTCCAGCGACAGCACCGCTTCGCCGGGCTGGATGCGAGCCGCACCGGCAAGCCCGGTCCGGCCGCCCTGGACGACAAGCCTTTGCCGGGCGTCGTTGCACAGGCTCAGTATGTCCGAGACCTCGCCGGCAGTGCGCGGACGCAGCACGAACTCCGGCGGTGCGCCGGCTTTGCCGTCGGGGTCTTCCTGGTAGCGTGGTCCGGCATCGTTGGCCGAGACGATCGCTGATCTGTCCAGCCGTTTTTCCAGCCGCGACAGGAGCTCGGCAACCTTCTGTGACATGGGGCTCATTCGTCCGCCCTAGGCGCCTCGGCGTCGGCGCGAATGAGCTTGATATCGGCCCCCGCCGCCCAGGCACCGATATCTTCCCGGCGCAATGCCGCCGCCATCATGTCCGGAAACAGATCTGGCGTGCAGGCGAAGACCGGAATGCCAAGCGCCGCAACCGAACCTGCCATGGCCGGGTCATAGCCGGGCCGGCCCTGGTCGGTCAGCGCCAGAAGCACGACGACATTGACGCCGGATCGAACCAGCGCCGCCAGCCGCCGCAGCAACTCCTGGCCATTGCCGCCCTCATAGAGGTCGGTGATTAGCACCAGATGCGACTTGGTTGGCCGCTCGATACGGTCGGCGCAGTAGGCGACGGCCTGGTTGATATCGGTGCCGCCGCCAAGCTGCACGCCGAACAACACTTCGACGGGATCGCTGAGTTCCTCGGTAAGGTCGACGATGGCCGTGTCGAAGCAAACGAGCTTGGTGCGCACAACGGGCAGCGAGGCCATAACCGCTGCGAAGATGGAGGCGTAGATCACCGAGCTTGCCATCGAGCCGGACTGGTCGACGCAGAGAACGACTTCGTCGAGATCGATCAGCCGGCGCTGCTTGCGCATGAAACCAACCAGCTTCTCCGGCACGATAGTGTTGTGCTCGGGCTGGTAGTGGCGAAGGTTCGCCGAGATGGTGCGCTGCCAGTCGATATCGCGTGCACGCGGGCGGTTGGTGCGCCTCGATCGGTCGAGTGCGCCGCGTATCGCCTCGGCGGTTTTCTGCTCCAGCCTTTGCATAAGCTTGGCAACGATATCGGCGATGATCGTGCGGGCGATGTCCTTTGTCCTGGCCGGCATGACCGAGCGCAGCGAAATCAGGTCGGCGACGAGGTTGACGTCGGCCTCGATCGCTTTGAGGAATTCCGGCTCCATCAGCATCTGCTTCAGGTCCAGCCGTTCGAAAGCGTCCTTCTGGACGATCTGAACGACCTGCGCGGGAAAGAAGGACCTGATATCGCCCATCCACTGTGCAACGCGCGGCGCCGAGCGGCCGAGTCCGCCGCGCCGCTTGCGCGGGTCGCTGGCTGCGCTGTCGCCATCGCCGTAGAGAGCATCGAGCGCCGCCGAAAGCCGTTTGTCGTCGCTGGAAAGCGACGGCGATGCCTCATCGGCGGCGCCGATCGCCAGGCGCCAGCGGCGCTCCCTTCCGCCATCGGCTGTGAGTGGGCCGGCCTCGTTCATTTCGCCCTCGTCATCCATTGCCGTTTCCTCCCGTGAGCAATGGTCCAAGCAGCTCCAGGTGTCGGCGCCACGCCTCGCCGCCATCCGGCGTCGGCGTCAGGCCGGCCGGCAAGCGCGCGGCGCGGCCGAGAACTGCCTCGATCAGCCGCCGGCGCTCCATGCTGTCCAGATTGGAAAAGACGCGGCGCAGCAACGGCAGGTGCGCGATGAAAGCATCTTCGTCGAGCGATTTAAGCCAGGAATCGACAGCGCCGCGCAGACCTTCATCATAGATCAGCCGTTGACCGGCTGTGCTGAAGAAGCCCTCGAAGAACCCTGCCGCTTCAGCGACCGGCGTGCCCGGCGACAGGCGTCGCCCGAGCAGCCCGGCCGCGGCTTCGGCGGACAGCCGGCCGGCTTCGTAGAGCAGGTGCGCGGCGCATCCGGCCAGCAGCGCCGTCGACCGCGACCCCTCCAGCACGGCAGCCAGCCCGTTGCGCCATCCGTTCAGCACGTCTTGCCCGGGCTCGATCAGCCTGATCGCCTCATCGGCCTTGCGCATCGCGCCAACCAGTGTCGCGGCCGCCTGCTCATCCAGATCGCGTGCCGCATAGGGAAGCGCGATCGCAGCTTCGACGATCAGCCGCTCCATGAGGCCGGACAGCCGGTTCGTTTCCGTTTTGCGGGCCTCGCCGTAGCGGATGATGTCGGCGAGCGGCGGCATCGACGCCAGAATCTCCAGGCATTCGCTGCTGCGCGCCGCTCGCGCCTCCAATGCCGCGAGACCTGCAGTCGATGCTTCCGACAGGCCTGCCGTGATGGCGCCCTGCACCAGTGCCGCAAGCGTATCGAGGGTCGCTGCGGCTTCGATCATCTGGATCAGGCGGCCGTTGGCAGCTTTTTCGATGGTCGGCCCGTAAATCAGGTTCTCCACCAGGCGAACTGCATATTCCGGCTCCCAGGACAGGATCCACCGCTCGCGAAAGGTGCCGCGGCTACGACCGGCGTCCGTCAACTTGCCCCAATGCACACCAAGCACGTTCAGCCGATGCAGCAATGTCGAGCGAAACAGCCCGCTGTCGCTTCGCAGGTCTACGGATAGTTCCCGCTCCAGCGCTTCAGGCTTCAGCCGCGCCGCCTTCTGGTTGCGCTGCAGATCCTCGATCAACGGCGCCAACGGCGTGTCGGGTGGAATTTCGCCGACGTCCGCACCCAGAAGCAGCTCGGCCTCGACCAGGGCCCACAGCAACGCTTCGCCATTGAACAGAGCCGCAATTGCGGCGTCGCGCAATTCCTCAAACCCGGGTTTCGGCCGCTCGCGAATCGCGGCGAGCGTGCGGGCGAGCCGCTCCGCTTCGATCAGCGCAGCGGTCGAGACCAGGTGACCCTTCACCCGCAGCACCGCTGCAATCATTGCAAGCCACAAGGTTGCTGCATCGCGCCGGCCGCGCGTGCGCCAGAGATGCTTGCACCAGCCGGGTGCGACGACGCCCGCGCCATAGCCGTAGCCCAGCGCCAGACGCGGTCCCGTCCACGGCGCCCATGTCATCGTGCTCTTGCGCCTTGCAATCCCCTTGAGCAGGGCTTGATCGTTTTTTTGCGTGTGTGTCGCCTGCAGTGCCGGCACATGCCACGCCCCGCAGACGACGGCGATAGGTCCGTCGAATTCATTGCGCGCCGCCGCGATTTCGAACCGCATATGCGCTTCGCGCTGGGCCTCGAACTGCGCGATCGAGCCTTCACCATCCCTTAGCGCCATCATCGCGTCGGAGATGGCGGCGAATATGGGGCCTGGTTCCGGATTCTGCTCGATGATGTCCGACCACCAGCTTTCGCCATCCTCATAGCCGGCGGCGTGGGCCAGCGTGCCTATCGGATCACGCCGATGCGGAGCCACATCATCACGCCCGCTTGATTCCTTCGCTCGGTCAGTATCGACTTTTTCCGCGCCGTCGACCGCCGCTTCCGAGAAGCGCGCCGACGACGGCAGGTCGATGAATCGCAAAGCCGCCTTCTTGCCCACGGCCCAAAGGACCGCCTGATATTCGGGCGAGAACTCGGCGAAGGGCCAGAAGCTTGTCGAAGCCGGATCCTCCTCCGGATAGCAAAGCAGTGCCACCGGCGGCTGCATTTCCGGGCGGGCCAGCAAGGGCAGCAGCGCGGAGGCGTCGATCGGCCCCTCGATCAGCACGGCGACCGGCTGCAAATCCTGCAATGCCTGCGCGAGGCTGTCGGCGGAGCCCGGCCCGTGATGGCGTATGCCGAAATAGGCGATGTCGCCCTGTCCCACGGCGTCAGATCGCTGCGTTCAAGGCCGCGTAGTAGCCGGCATAGTCCGGCCGCTTCTTCAGCACTGTTTCCAGGTATTCTTCCAGCACGACCTTGTCCTGTACCGGGTCTTTCACGATCGCGCCGACAAGGCTGGCGGCAAGACCTTCGGCGCCGAGCTTGCCGCTGTCGAACCACGCCGCCTGGCTAAGCCCGCCAACCATCGTCGCGATCGCCTCGGCGGTCGACAGCGAGCCCGAAGGCGTCTTCAGCGTCACCTTTCCGTCGGCGGTCGCACCGGAGCGCAATTCACGGAAGATGGTCAATACCCGGGCTATCTCCTCGCCGACATTTTTCGGCACCGGCAGGTCGAGCCCGCCGGCCATCTCATCGACCCGTTTGGAGACGATCGCCACCTCTTCAGCCATGTCTTCCGGCAAGGGCAGAACGACGACATTGAAGCGACGCTTGAGCGCCGAGGAGAGTTCATTCACACCTTTGTCTCGGTTGTTTGCCGTGGCGATGATGTTGAAGCCGCGCTGGGCATAGATCGATGTGTTCAATTCCGGGATCGGCATCATCTTTTCTGAAAGCACGGTGATCAGCGTGTCCTGCACATCCGACCCCATGCGCGTCAGTTCCTCGAGCCGGCAGAGCTTGCCGGTCTGCATGGCGCGGTAGAGCGGCGTCGGCACCAATGCTTCCTGGCTCGGGCCCTTTGCCAGAAGTTGCGCATAGTTCCAGCCATAGCGGATCTGGTTCTCGTCGGTGCCGGCCGTGCACTGCACGATCAGCGTCGAGTCACCCATGATGGCGGCGGCGAGATGTTCAGACACCCAGGACTTGGCCGTTCCGGGAACGCCGAGCAGCAACAGCGCGCGGTCGGTGGCGAGCGTTGCCACCGCGGTCTCCATCAATCGGCGGCGACCGACATATTTTGGCGTTACCGGCGTGCCGTCGCCGGCCTTCCCGCCCAGCAGATAGGTCAGCACAGCCTGTGGCGAGAGGCTCCAGCCGGCAGGCTTTTGCCTGTCGTCACCGCGCGCCAGCGCCTGCAATTCAGAGGCATACGCCTGCTCGACCGGGAGACGGATGGCAGCGTTCATATCTATTCTCCGGATTGATCATGGGTCGGTTCTAGACTGATGTTCGGCCAGCGCCGCGTTGAGACGCACGACGCTGAGTGATGGGGCCGCGGGCGGCATGCCGGCTGCGACCACCTCGTCGATCAATTTTGCCGCTGTGGTCGCTGTGGCAAGAAAGCCAAGCGATTCCAGTATATCGTCGGTGCCCCGCCGCACGGCTTCGTCGTTTCCCGCAACGGCGGAACGCAACCCCGCAAGAGCCGACCCATTCGAGAGATCGTCCCATTCCAGCCAGCCAGCATCAATGCCTTCCGCAAGATTGATCGCGCTGAGGTAATTTGCTTGCTTGAGGATCAGCCGGACGAGGGCTCGTTTTCTGCGACTGTCCAGGCGCGGCGTGAGGTGCAGTACGAACAGCGCCGGTTTGCCGCCATCCGCGACAAGTGTATCCGCCATCTGCGTCACCGCAGCGTCGCTGCCTGAAGCGGCGACCATTCGTGCGATTAGGATGTCAGCGTTGTTGTCGGTGCCGAATTGCCAGGCTCCTATGAATTCGGGTTCCGTAGTGCCGAACCGTGCGGCAAGGTCGACCAGATTGCAGGTCTCGAACAATTCGGCGCGGCGCTTTTCCTGCGCTGGGGATTTCAGTTTCGCCGGCGTGTAAGTTGTCCGGCGGCGGATGAAGCCGGATTTGCCTTCGCTGATGAAGGCGGCGAGTTCGACTGCGGGGTCATCCGCCCCGCCTTCGCTTAAGTGGCCGTGCTCTCCCAGCCTTGCCAGCAGCCGGCCAGCCAGTTCGCGCACCTTGCCGGACCTGTCGGCGGAGAGGCTTTTAAGGAACGGCGCGTCCTCAGGATTCAGGTCGAAGCGCATGAGTTCGATGAGCGCAAGCCTGACCTCGGCCAGCTCGCCCGATGCCTTGGCCTCGATCAGCATTCGAGCCGAAGCTGATTCAGTGCGTCGCATGTTTGCCAGCGCGATGCGTCGCGCGGCGGGATAGAATTCATCCCAATTTTCCGCCGTCAGTTTCTCTAGTGGGGCATGTCTCTCCCCGTCGAAGCTTGCTTGCCAGTCGATCCAGGGAGCGTAGACGTCCGGACTGTTCTGATCCGAGGGCATCCAGTCCATCGGATGGAGGACAAAGCCGCGGCTGGCGACAAGCGTCACCACGCGCGTCTTGCGTCTCGCGTCGACGGCGTGTTTCAGAGCGGCTCTCAACAGCGGCCGCAATCGCTCCGGCAGCATAGGGAGCGCAAGCCTGGGCAGCGGGGGACGGCGCTTGAGTGTGTTCGGCGCCGCAGGCCGCAGGGCGACGTCGAGCGCTTGTGCTGCGATTGCAAGGAGTCGGCGCTCCTGCTCGTCGGGACTTGCACCGCCGGCGATCGTCTTCCAGGCGGTCGGAGCCAAATCGAAAGCGGCGCCGCCGGTGATCCAGCAATCGCGCATTGTCGCCAGGCCTGTTTGCTCGCCCTCGTTCACGACAGGTCAAGCCTCCCGAACCCGCTTTGCGCCGCCAGAAGGTCAAGCCGGGCGCCATCCCAGAGCGCTGCCGTGGCGGCAAGGTCGAGGCCGAGCAATGTTTGATTTACCGCGCCTGCGATCGGCAAGGCGATCCCTTGCGGATCATCCGCGGCCTGCCACCAGCCTGTGCCCCGGTCGTCGACCAGGATCGC
Organism: Mesorhizobium sp. BHscii; assembly: GCF_053848065.1. NCBI lineage: Bacteria > Pseudomonadati > Pseudomonadota > Alphaproteobacteria > Hyphomicrobiales > Phyllobacteriaceae > Mesorhizobium > Mesorhizobium sp. BHscii. Next base: position 142,183 of record NZ_JBSPKW010000009.1, read on the forward strand.
ACCAGGCGGCAGCATGAGAGGACAATCGGCAATCCAAGGTGCAGAGTCCTGATAGGAAGCATGCGTGGCGAGTGGGTCCTTTGCAGCGCCGAAGCTGAAATCAGGCCACGCGCCGGATATCACTTCACCCATGCGCTCCGCCACCAGTGCGCGGAGCGGCTTGCGTGATGGATAGAAGACCAGCCGGGCATCGAAACGATCGCCCGGAGCAAAAGCGTTGGACCGGCGTCCGGCAGAAGCCGGAAAATAATCGAGCAGCACGGCAAATTGCGGGGTAGTGCTCTTCAGATCAAGCAGCCAGGTCGAATGGCTGACGAGACCGTCACGGCGGCTCTCGATTTTCTCGCCCAGAACTTCCCAGAAGCTTTCGACCTGTCTTGCATCGGGATTGGCCAGAACCTGTTCGCGGGTCTCAGACGTCGATACGAGGCGCTTCAGCTCGGGATCGTCAGGCGCGGACCGCCACGCCTTGGCCAGCAGCACAAGCTTGCCGAGCTCGCGGATCGCCGCATCCGGTCTTTCTTCGCTGCGTAGCGCCATCAGCCGCGATGGGATCTCGTCGATGCGACCGGCAAGCGCGGTTGCCTTCATGTCGACCAGCCGCGCAGCAATCCGGCGGCAACGGTCGCTGCTGCCGTCGATAAAACCCGAAAGGCCAAGCCGCAACTGGTCGGCGATCCATTGGTCGAGTTCATCTAGCGCCGCCGACACTGCTTGTCGTGTGTCTTCCGCCCGCTTTCGCTGCGCTGCCTCACGACGCTCCACCGCCGCAACGTCTTCGACCACAGCGCTCTGGTCCGTCCGTGCGGCTTCATCGATGCTCTTGGCTGCCGCGCCGGATGTCGATTGCGCTGGCGGTGGCGTCGTCTTCCTGCGCCGGCCGAGCCAGTCATTCACCCATTCCGGTATCGATTCAGCGGCTGCTAAACTGGCTGGCGCAGTGGCGGCAATCCACATCAGGGCCAGCGTGTGCTTGCACGGGAATTTTCGCGATGGGCACGTGCATTTGTAGCCGTGGTCGCCTGTGTCGATCACCACCCGATAAGGATTGGAGCCGGAGCCCTGGCATTCACCCCAGATGAGCGCCTGCTGCTCATTCTTTTCCAGCCGCGGCCAGCTCGATCGTTTGGTTAGCTTGGAGGCGGCGCTCAGCGACGCCTGATCGGGGGCAAGCGCCTCGATGGTCTTCAAATCGAATTCCAAGCCGCGCCCCTCGTGACTCGAACCAAACGCCTGTCGCCGGATAGATAGCCGTTTGTGAAGAATTATTGTAGCTCTCGTGAAGCGAAGATCGATACTTCTCGATCTTATTCTTATGCGGCCGAATTCACCTGATCCGCAAGCGCGGTCCACCGCCATTTCGGCAGGCAGAGGATTTTCAGCAAAACGGCGTTTGGCGTCGGCCAGCCCAGTTGTGCGCTTAGTGGACGGGAGCAAGTTAGCAACCCATGCAACTGGTTCGCTGGAGCGAGCCGTTCAGCCTTTGCCCTTCAGGTCGACAGGCCCGACACTTCAACGGGCGCTAACCTGCACGATCGCGCTCCAGCGGGCTGAATCTTTTTGGCGCCTTTTTGTGCGATTTGAACGGTGCGGTGCTTGACTCCTGCAACGCCTTGTGAAAAATTTTGCACCAGCTGATAAAAATATCTCAGGGCGGAAATGGTTGGTTTTGGAAACGGCCTCCTGCGCGACGATGAAACCAGTATGGCGACACGTGCCGCCTGGCTTCATTATGCTGGCGGCCTGACCCAGTCGGAGGTTGCCAAGCGACTTGGCCTGACCAGCCTCAAGGCGCATCGCCTCATCACCAAGGCCAATCAGGAAGGGCTGGTCAAAGTCTATATCGATGGCGAAGTCTCGGAATGCGTCGCGCTTGAAGATGATTTGTCCAGCCGCTACGGCCTCGATTATTGCGAGGTCGTCCCCGACTTCGATGGCGAAGACTTGCCGCTCAAGGCGCTTGGCATTGCCGGCGCGCAGTTCCTCAAGCGTGAAATCGAACGCGGCGAGGACACGCTGATCGGCGTCGGTCATGGCCGCACGCTTGCCGCCTGCGTCGAATATCTGCCGCGCATATCGGCCGAAAAGACCCGTTTCGTTTCGCTGCTTGGCGGCCTGACGCGCAAGTTCTCGGCCAATCCGCACGACGTCATTCACCGTCTGGCCGAACGGACCGGCGCGGAAGCCTATGTGATGCCGGTGCCGATGTTCGCCAACACGGTTGAGGATCGAACCGTGCTGCTCGGGCAGAAAGGCATCAGCGAGGTCTTCGATCTCGGCAAGGCCGCCGGCCTGCTCATTGCCGGTATCGGCACCGCCGAGCGCGAGGCGTCGCTGGTCGCCACCGGCATGATCGAAAAGGGTGAAATGGAGGAGATCCGCCGCAAGGGCGGCGTCGGCGAACTGCTCGGCCATTTCTTCGACGATGCTGGAAAAGCGGTCGAGACGACCCTTTCCAACCGGGCGCTGGCGCTGGCGCGCGAAGACATCAGCAATCGCAGGATTGTCGCCGTTGCCGGCGGCAAGGTGAAGGTTCGTGCCATCAAGTCGGTGTTGGAGGGCCGCTATCTCAAAGGCCTGGTCACCGATGAGCGGACGGCGCGATCACTCGTGGAGCAGACGCCGGTCGGGTAGCCGGCAACCATTCGATTGAAACTACCCTGTGGAGGAGAAGACAAATGCATGAGAAAGAGAAAGACCTGATCGACGCGTTCCTGCGCGGACAAGTCGATCGTCGTGGGCTGATCAAAGGCCTCGGCGCAATGGGCCTTGCCGCCGGCACTGCCGGCACGCTGCTCAATCTGGGGCAGACCCGCGCACTGGCGGCGGATTTCGACTGGCAGGCGCACAAGGGCAAGACCATCAAGCTCTTGCTAAACAAGCATCCTTACGCCGATGCGATGATCGCCAACCTTGAAAACTTCAAGAAGTTGACCGGCATGGAGGTCGTCTACGACGTCTTCCCGGAAGACGTCTATTTCGACAAGGTCACCGCTGCGCTGTCGGCCAGCTCGCCTGAATACGATGCCTTCATGACCGGCGCCTACATGACCTGGACCTACGGCCCGGCCGGCTGGATCACCGACCTCAACGAGTGGATCAAAGATCCGACCAAGACCAACGTGAACTATGCCTGGGACGACTTCCTGCCCGGTGTCAGGAAGTCCTGCGCCTGGAACGGCCAGCCCGGCGGAGTGCTCGGCTCCGATGACGCCAAGCAGTGGTGCATTCCGTGGGGCTTCGAACAGAACAACATCACCTACAACAAGGGTATGTTTGACAAGGTCGGCGTCGGCGTTCCCGGCAATATGGACGAGATGGTCGCTACGGCGGCCAAGCTTACCAAGGATGTCGGTGGTGGCGTCTACGGCATCGGCGTGCGCGGCTCGCGCTCCTGGGCGACGATCCATCCCGGCTTCCTCTCGGCTTATGCCAACTTTGACCAGAAGGACCTGAATGTCTCGGCCGACGGCAAATTGTCGGCCGCGATGAACACCGCCGAATCCAAGGCCTTCCACAAGCAGTGGGTTCAGATGATCCAGGAGAGCGGCCCCAAGGACTGGTCGACCTATACCTGGTATCAGGTCGGCACCGATCTTGGCGCCGGCGCCTCGGCGATGATTTTCGACGCCGACATCCTCGGCTACTTTATGAATGGCGGCGACAACAAGATGGCAGGCAAGCTCGCCTTCTCCGCCTTCAAGGCCAATCCCGCCGCCAAGGCGCCGACGCCCAACATCTGGATCTGGTCGCTGTCGATGTCCAATTTCTCGAAGGATAAGGACGCCACCTGGTACTTCATGCAATGGGCATCCGGGCCCGAGCATGCACTGTTCGGCGCGACCAAGATGGACTTCGTCAATCCGGTCCGTCAGTCGGTCTGGAACGACGAGATGTTTCGCGAGAAGCTGAACAAGAGCTACCCGGGTTATGTCGAGATGTTCGACGTCTCGGCGCCCGGCGCCAGCATCAAGTTCACACCGCAGCCGCTGTTCTTCGATCTCACCACCGAATGGGCGGCGACGCTGCAGAAGATGGTGGCCAAGGAAGTGCCCGTCGACGAAGGCATCGACATGTTGGCCACCAGCATCGATGGCCAGCTCAAGGAAGCCGGGCTCGGCTAAGTCCTGGCGAACGGCTGGCCCGCTTTGCGGGCCAGCCGGCCATTCCACTGCGAAGCGGCGCCTGGAGCATCGGACCCAAAAGTGGAAACCGGTTTTGGGAAAATCCGATGCTCAAACACTGGCGGTGCCGCCACTCGCCCAACCGGCCGCCTAGCTCCCTGGGCGGTCGGCAGGGCGAAGCAACAGAGATGATGGAACAGCACGATGACTGCGGCGACCATGCAAAGAAACAAGCCTTCCGGCTTCAGGATCAGCAAGAGGGTGTTGCCTTATGTGCTTAGCCTGCCGGCCTTGCTCGTCTGCATTGGTATCCTGATCCCGTTCTTCACATCGGTCGTCTATTCGTTCCAGCGCTACCGGCTGAGCCAGCCCTGGGCGCGTCAGTTCAACTGGGGCGACAATTACATCTCTTTTTTCACCGACCCGAAGTTCTGGAACACGCTGGAGATATCGCTGCTCTATGCCGGTATCACCGTCCTGCTCGAACTGCTTCTCGGTCTCGGCATCGCCATGCTCTTGCAGAAGCGCTCGACGTTGAACAACTTCATCTCGATCATGCTGCTGATGCCGCTGATGACGGCGCCGGCGCTTGCCGCGCTGATGTGGAAGCTGATGACCAATCCCGGCTTCGGCGTGCTGAGCTATCTCGCCAGCCTGATCGGACTGCACGATTTCCGCTGGGCCTCGTCGCCGTCGACCGCGCTTTTCACCGTGATCCTTGTCGACATCTGGGTCTACACGCCCTTCATCATGATCCTGCTGCTTGCCGGCCTGCGCAGCCTGCCGACGCAGCCCTTCGAGGCGGCAGCACTTGACGGCGTGCCGAGGAGTTTCGTGTTCTTTCGCATTACCTTGCCGATGCTGATGCCCTACATCCTGACGGCGACGCTGTTCCGTCTGCTTGATTCCATCCAGCAGTTCGACATCATCTATGCCATGACCCAGGGCGGTCCGGGCGACACGCTGACCGTCTTCCAGGTCGAGGCCTATCTCAACTTCTTCCAGTCGACCAATGTCGGCCGCTCGGCAGCGCTGATGATCATCCTGTGGGCAATCACCTATTTCCTCTCGAATATCTTCATCAAGAATTGGCTGCGGCTGCGCGAACGCGCCCGCGGCCAGGCATAGGAGGCTGAGATGGAACACACCTCGCTTCTCGAACGCATCCTGCGCGGCATAGCGCTGACACTGGTCGTGATCTTCTTCATGTTCCCGATTGTCTGGATCCTAATGATGTCGTTCCAGACCAACGAAACCATCTTGCGGATTCCGCCACAGCTTGTCTTCAAGCCGACGCTGGCCAACTACACCGCGCTGATCACCGGAAAGCTGACGACGGCGGCCGGCACGCTCGACATCGCCTTCATGCGCAACCTCTGGAATTCGGTGTTCCTGTCGGTCACCTCGGTCGCCGTCGCGCTGCTGCTCGGCGTTCCGGCGGCCTACGCCTTTGCACGGCATAAGTTTCGCGGCTCGGAAGACATTGCCTTTACGCTGCTCTCGTTCCGGTTCGCGCCCGCGCTGCTGGTGCTCCTGCCGCTCACCCTCTATTTCCAGAAGCTTGGACTGGCCAACACCTATATCGGACTGATCTGGGTCTATCAGCTGATCTGCCTGCCGCTGATCCTATGGATCGTGCGCGGCTATTTCGAGGACATCCCGGCCGACATCGAATATGCCTATCGCATCGCTGGCCATTCCTGGTTCGCCACCTTCCGCAAGATCGCGCTGCCGCTCGCCGGCCCGGGCATTGCGGCTGCCGGCCTGCTCGCATTCATCTTTGCCTGGAACAATTTCGTCTTCGCGCTCGTGCTCGCCTCGGCCGACAAGCAGCCGGTGACAGTCGGTGCGCTGGCCTTCATCACCTCCTCCGGCATCCAGTATGGCCAGATCTCGGCGGCGATCGTGCTTTCGATCACGCCGACGCTGGCGCTTGCCCTCTATGCGCAGCGCTATCTCGTCGAAGGCCTGTCGCTTGGCGCGGTAAAGGGATAGTTCTTATGGCCAGCCTCGAACTGCGAAACGTCGTCAAGCGCTACAAGAGCCAGACTGTCCTCGACAATCTTTCGCTGACCGTCGCCGACGGCGAAACCCTGGTCCTGTTCGGACCGTCCGGCGCCGGCAAGACGGTGCTGCTGCGGCTGGTCGCCGGTGTTATCGACCCGGACGAGGGAAAGATCTTCATCGGCGGCGAGGACATGACCGATCTTGACGCCGAGTTCCGCGGCGTCGGCATGGCGTTCCAGAATTTCGCACTGTTTCCCCATATGACCGCGTTCGACAACATCGCCACGCCGCTTCAGGCCAAGCGTTCGTCGCAAAGTGTGATGAAGGCGGGCGTCGAGAGCGTCGCCAAGCTGCTCAAGATCGGACATGTGCTCAGCCACAGGCCAAGGGCGCTGTCCAACGGCCAGAAGCAGCGTACCGCGCTCGCCCGCGCTCTGGTCGGCTCGCCGCCGGTTCTCCTGCTCGACGACCCCTTGCGCAACGTCGATGCCAAACTGCGCTTCGAAATGCGGCTCGAATTGCCGAGGCTGCTGGCCGACCGTGGCGCAACCGTCGTCTACGTCACCCAGGACTACAAAGAGGCCATGGCGCTCGGCGATCGCATCGCGGTGATGTCGCAAGGCGTCATCAAGCAGCTCGGCACACCCGAGCAAATCTATCGTGAGCCGGCGAACATCGAGATCGCGCGGCTGTTTGGCGACCCGACCATCAACCTGCTCGACGTCAAGCCGTCGCGCGATGCCAAGGGCATCTATGTCGGCCTGTCGAATGTCCAGGTTCATCTGACGGGTGCCTATGATGCGACGGTCGGCCGCGACTGCGTGATCGGCTTACGGCCCGAAGCCTTGAGCTTCGTCGACGAAGGAACGCCCGCTGCCATTCCGGTGACGGTCGAGGCGGAGACGCCGCTCAATGAAAAGATCGTCACGCTGGTGCGCACCGTGCGCGGCCGTGAAATCCTGGTCTCCCGGCCGGCCGGAACACCGGGTCAGACCGAGGGCAGGGCTCATATCGCCGTCGACGGCAAAAGCGCCCTGCTGTTCGATCATGCGAGCGGCGACAGAATCGGCGCCAGGAACGTCGTCAATTTGCGCAGCGGAGAAGCGGCATGATCCCGAGCGCACTCACCATTTCCGGCGTCGACAAGTTCTACGGTCCGATCGACACGGGCGTGCACGCCGTCCAGAACCTGACGATGGAAATCGGCAGGGGCGAGATCGTCGCATTGCTCGGCTCGTCCGGCTGCGGCAAGACCTCGACATTGCGCATGATCGCCGGTTTCGAGGAGGTCTCGCGCGGCACCATCTCGGTTGCCGGCCGCAAGGTGCACACGCTGCCTCCGGTCAAGCGCAATGTGGCGATGGCGTTCGAGGGCTATTCGCTCTATCCGCCGCTGACCGTGCGCGAGAACATGGCGTTTGCGCTGAAGGCGGCCAAACTGCGGAAAAGCGACGTCGATGCGAAGGTTGCCAGCATCGCCAAGCTGCTCGAGATCGAGGACATTCTGGAGCGCTATCCAAGCTCCATCTCCGGCGGCCAGCAGCAGCGCGCCAGCCTCGGCCGGGCGCTGATCCGCGAGGCGGATCTTCATCTGCTGGACGAACCGATGGGCCAGCTCGAACCGCAACTTCGCGCCGTGCTGCGCGGCCGCATCAAGCACTTCATCAAGGAGCGCGGCTTGACCGCGATCCTCGTCACCCACGACCAGACCGAGGCCAATGCGCTTGCCGACCGGATCGCGGTCATGGAAGGCGGCGTGCTGCAGCAATTCGACACGCCCGACATGCTCAAGCAGCGGCCGGCCAACCTGTTCACCGGCACCTTCGTCGGCGAGCCGCCGATGAATGTCTTCGAGGCCTATGTCGGCACGGCTGCCGACAAGATCAATCTGCGGCTGCCCGACGGACTTTCGCTCGACTATGACAAGGACGCGTTCAGCGGCTCGGTTCGCGACGAATTGCTCAAACGGCAGCGGGTCGTCATCGGCATAAGGCCCTACGCGGTTCGCCGCTCGAAGGACGGCGTGCCGGCAACGGTTTCGGCCAACCAGTGGCTCGGCGACCAGACGCATATCGCGGCGGATTTCGCCGGCGGTTCGCTCGTTCTGGTCGAACATGATCGGACCCGGCTGGAGCTTGGCGCGCCGATCAATATCAGCATCGATCCGAAAAACCTGCACATCTTCGATCAGTCCAGCGGCATGGCCATTTCGCACGGCATGGAGCTTGCCTGATGCGGGATGTGCTGATCGGCATCGACGCCGGCACGTCTGTCATCAAGTCCGTCGCCTTCGACACGGCGGGCCGGCAGCTCGCGGCCACGGCGTTGCCGAACCGGTATGAGACCTTGCCGGGCGGCGGCGCCGAGCAGGATCTGGCGCGCACCTGGGCCGATACCGCGACCACCTTGCGCCAGCTTGCCGACAAGGTGCCGGACCTTGCCAGCCGCACCATTGCCATCGCCGTGACCGGGCAGGGCGATGGCACCTGGCTGATCGACAAGGAGGGTGAGCCGGTCGCGAAGGGCTGGCTGTGGCTCGACGCGCGCGCTGCCGCGATCGTCGAGGAGATCCGCGCGCGGCCCGATGACCGGCTCCGTTTCGAAAAGACCGGCAGCGGGCTGGCCGCCTGTCAGCAGGGGCCGCAGCTTGCCTTCATGAAGCGCAACGCGCCTGACATGCTTGGCAAGGCGGCGACGGCATTCCATTGCAAGGACTGGCTCTATTTCAACCTGACCGGGGAACGCGCCACCGATCCGTCGGAGGGGACCTTCACCTTTGGCGACTTCCGCACGCGTGGCTATTGCGACGATGTGCTTGAGGTGCTCGGCGTCGCTGATCTCAGGCATCTGCTGCCGCCGATCGTCGACGGCACCAGGCATAGCGCCGGCCTCTCGGCGACGGCTGCCGAGGGGACCGGGCTGCTTTCCGGTACGCCGGTGGTGCTGGCCTATGTCGACGTGGCCTGCACCGCGCTCGGCGCCGGCCTGCTCGACCGCGAGCGCAAGCCCGGCTGCTCCATCATCGGCTCCACCGGCATGCATATGCGGCTTGCGGAGACACCGGACGAGGTGCTGCTCAACGAGGCGGCGACCGGCTACACGATGACGATGCCGACGCCCGGCGTCTTTGCGCAGATGCAGTCGAACATGGCGGCGACACTCAACATCGATTGGGTCCTTAGCCTCGCCTCCGGCATTCTCGCCTCGCAAGGCATTACGCGCACCAATGGCGAGATGATCGCGCTGGTCGATCAGTGGATATCCGTATCCGAGCCGGCCTCGCTGCTCTATCAGCCCTACGTGTCGGAGGCCGGTGAGCGGGGGCCGTTCGTCGATGCCAATGCCAGGGCCGGTTTCGTCGGCATTTCGTCGCGGCACGGTTATGCCGACATGGTCCGCGCCGTTTTCGAGGGGTTGGCATTCGCGTCGCGCGATTGCTACGCCGCCATGGGGCCGCTGCCGAGCGAGATCCGGCTGACCGGCGGTGCGGCCAGAAGCCCGGCTCTGCGCAAGATCCTGGGCGCTGTCGTCGGCGCCGACATTCGCACCAGCCAACGCGAGGAAGCCGGTGCGGCGGGCGCCGCGATGATCGCTGCGGTTTGCGTCGGCCAATACAGGTCGATGGACGAATGCGTAGGCGAATGGGTCACGCCGCTGCTTGGCGCGGCGGAACCGCGCGACCGAAAACTTGCCGCGATCTATGAGCGGGTGGCTCCGTCCTACACATTGGCGCATGAGGCGCTGCGGCCGGTCTGGCGGTCGATGGCCGCATCCAGGGCAAACTGAGAAGTCGAGCATGCGTAAGAAGATTGCAATCATTGGCGACCGCTTCATGCTTCCCGAAGTGTTTCGCGAGAAAATCGAGAAGGCCTGCGGCGACAATCTCGACATTCGCACCCATGAGGCGGCCTGGCCCGACGAGCCGATGGAATTCGGCAATGCGGCGCTCGGCCTCGACAAGGTCAAGGAGTATTTTGGCAATCCGGACGAGGTGGTCGATTTCATCGGCGACGCCGAGATATTCGTCACCCAGCTTGCGCCGCTCTCCGAGATCATGATGCAGCGCCTGCCCACACTCAAACTGGTTGCGGTCTCGCGCGGCGGCCCGATCAACATCGACATGGCTGCCGCCAAGGCCCACAGCATCACCGTCGTCAATGTGCCCGGCCGCAATGCAAGTGCGGTGGCCGAGTTCACCATCGGTGCCATCCTTGCCGAGACGCGGCTGATCCGGGTCGGGCACGAAGCCTTGCGTAAAGGGGAATGGCGCGGCGATCTCTACCGGGCCGACCGCACCGGCCGCGAGCTCAACGAAATGACCGTCGGCGTCATCGGCTACGGCAATATCGGCACCAAGGTTGTCCGCCTGTTGCGCGCGTTCGGCTGCCGCATCCTGGTCACCGATCCCTACGTGCAACTGAGCGCCGAAGACCGCAATGGCGGCGTCGAACTGGTCGCGCTCGACGATCTCCTGTCCCGCTCCGATGTGGTCACGCTTCATCCCCGGGTGACTGAGGAGACCCGCAGACTGATCAACAAGGACACCATCGCCCGAATGAAGCCTGGGGTGATCTTCGTCAACACGGCGCGCGGGCCGCTGGTCGACTACGACGCGCTTTACGATGCGCTCGTCTCAGGCCATATCGGCGGCGCGATGCTGGAGACGTTCGCGGTCGAGCCGGTGCCTGCGGACTGGCCACTGCTGCAGCTTCCGAACGTCACGCTGACGCCGCATATCGCCGGCGCATCGGTGCGCACGGTGACCTATGCGGCCGAGCAGGCGGCCGAAGAGGTGCGCCGCTTCATCGCCGGGCTCCCACCGGTCAATCCATGCTGAAGGTCGCGGCAGCCATGAAACACAATCCAGGCACCGAGGACCCGGCGAAATGAGCGGCGCCACTGAAATCGTCGACCTCTTCGTTATCGGCGGCGGTGTCAACGGCGCCGGCATCGCGCGCGACGCAGCCGGCCGCGGCTTGTCCGTCATTCTGTGCGAGAAGGACGATCTGGCCGAAGGCACCAGTTCGCGATCGGGAAAGCTCGTCCATGGCGGCCTGCGCTATCTTGAATATTACGAATTCCGGCTGGTGCGCGAGGCGCTGATCGAGCGCGAAGTGCTGCTTGAATCCGCTCCGCACATTATCTGGCCGATGCGCTTCGTGCTGCCGCACAGCCCTGACGACCGGCCGGCATGGCTGGTCCGGCTCGGCCTGTTCCTCTACGATCATCTCGGCGGCCGCAAGCGGCTGCCGGCCACCCGCACGCTCAACCTGCGCACCGCGCCCGAAGGCGCGCCGATCAAGGATGTGTTCAAGCGCGGTTTCGAATATTCCGATTGCTGGGTCGACGATGCCCGTCTCGTCATCATCAATGCGCTCGATGCCGCGGAGCGCGGAGCCAAGATCCTTGCCCGGACCGCCTGCACCGCCGCCCGCCGTGAAAACGGCCTGTGGTCGGTCGAGATGCGCGACAGCCGAACCGGCGTCACGACAACAGTTCGGGCACGGGCGCTGATCAACGCCGCCGGTCCCTGGGTCAACGACATCATCAACCGCGTGGCGGGCCAGAACTCCAAACGAAATGTGCGCCTGGTCAAGGGCAGCCACATCGTCGTGCCGAAATTCTGGGAGGGGCGGCAGGCCTATCTCGTCCAGAACAGCGACAAGCGCGTGATCTTCATCAACCCATACCAGAACGATCTGGCGCTAATCGGTACCACCGACATCCCCTATGACGGGCGGCCGGAAGATGTGAAGGCTGATAGCAGCGAGATCGACTACCTGATCAAAATCGTCAACCGCTACTTCAAGCGCGAACTTGCCCGCGACGATGTCATCTACTCGTTTTCCGGCGTCCGGCCGCTCTATGACGACAACGCCGACAACCCCAGCGCGGTAACGCGCGATTATATTTTCGAGCTCGACGCATCGGCCGGGCAGGCGCCGTTGCTCTCCGTCTTCGGCGGCAAGATCACCACCTTCCGCAAATTGGCCGAGCACGCGCTGGATAGGATCGCCCCGTTCTTTCCGAAAATGGGCACGCCATGGACATCGAAAGGCTATTTGCCGGGTGGCGATATCGCTAATGCCGACTTCGAGCAGTTTCTCGGCGATCTCAGCCGCGAATATCCCTGGATGCCGGCATCGCTGGTCAAGCATTATGGCCGGCTCTACGGCACCAGGACGCGCGTTCTGGTCGGTGCGGCCAGGTCAGTCGCCGATCTGGGGCGGTGCTTCGGCAAGGATTTTTTCGAACGCGAAGCCAATTATTTGTTCGAATATGAATGGGGGCTGACCGCTGCCGACATTCTCGAACGGCGCACCAAGCATGGGCTGCATCTGTCCGCCGCAGAAAGAGCCGCCTTCGAGGACTGGTGCGCGAGCCGGCTGGTGAAAGCAAGCTGATGGCCTTTACGCTTTCTCTCAACACCAATCCGCTGGTCAACCGTTTCGCCGAACCGGACGATCTGATCGATGCGATCGCTTACGACATCGGCATCCGGGACGTGCAGCTCACGCATGAATTCGTCAATCCCGGCTGGCCGGCGGCGACGATCTCGAAATTCATCCGCCTGTTCCGCAACGCGCTCGACCGCACCGGCGTGCGCGTGACGTCGGGGATGACCGGCCCTTATGGGCGGCTCAACCATTTCGGCCATCCGGACGCCGATGTGCGCCGCTACTATGTCGATTGGTTCAAGACCTTTGCTTACATTTCGGCCGAGCTCGGCGCGACCGGTATGGGGACCCAGTTCGCTATCTTCACGCACAGGGATTTCGACGATCCCGAGCGCCGCGCGCGGCTGTTCGACATCGCGCTGGAATGCTGGCGCGAGGTCGCCGAGCACGCCAAAGCGGCCGGTTTAACCTATCTGTTCTGGGAGCCGATGTCGGTCGGGCGCGAATTCGGCCATACAATCGAGAGCTGCCGGGTACTGCACAACGAGATCGAGGCAGCCGGCATGGCCATCCCGATGAAGATGATGGTCGACATTGACCATGGCGACGTGACGTCGAGCAACCCGGCCGACATCGACCCCTATGCCTGGGCCGAAGCCTTCCCCAACGTATCGCCGATCATCCACGTCAAGCAGTCGTCGATGAACAAGGGCGGTCATTGGCCGTTCATCGCCGCCTACAACCAGGACGGCCGCATCACGCCGGAAAAATTCCTGGAGACGGTTCGCCGCGGCGGCGGCGTCGACAACGAGATCTGCCTCGAACTGTCGTTTCGCGAGCGCGAGCCGGTCGATCACCAGGTCGTCGCCATGATCCGCGAATCGGTCGACTACTGGGCGCCGTTCATCGAGACCGGCAGGGCGGCACTCCTGCCGCGAGACGGGCAGGGTACGGCTCCTGCCCGTTGAACCGGGCCGCCCCGGTCAGATGAGGCCGGCCGAACTCAGCCGAATTTCGGATCGAGACTGCCCGACTTGTAGCGCTTGGCCATTTCCGAGACCGGCAGCGGCTTGATCTTGGGAGCGTTGCCGGCGGTGCCGAACTGCTCGAAGCGCTCCTTGCACAGCTTCCTCATGGCGGCCATAGCCGGCGTCAGATACTTGCGCGGGTCGAATTCGCTCGGGTTCTCGGTCAGCACCTTGCGGATCGCGCCGGTCAGCGCCATGCGGTTGTCGGTGTCGATGTTGATCTTGCGCACGCCGTGCTTGATGCCGCGCTGGATCTCCTCGACCGGCACGCCCCATGTCGGCTTCATCTGGCCGCCATATTTGTTGATGATCTCCTGCAGTTCTTCCGGCACCGAGGACGATCCGTGCATGACGAGGTGCATGTTGGGCAGGCGGCGATGGATTTCCTCGATCACGTTCATGGCCAGAACAGCGCCGTCCGGCTTGCGCGAGAATTTATAGGCGCCGTGGCTGGTGCCCATGGCGACGGCCAGCGCGTCGACATGTGTGTCCTTGACGAACTGCACCGCCTGTTCCGGATCGGTCAGCAACTGGTCGTGGCTGACAGCGCCTTCGACACCATGGCCGTCTTCCTGTTCGCCGCCGCCCATCTCCAGCGAACCGAGCACGCCGATCTCGCCTTCGACAGAAACACCGCCCCAATGCGCCATGTCGACGACCCGGCCCGTGATGCCCGAATTATAATTGTAATCGGCCGGCGTCTTGCCGTCCTCTTTCAGCGAGCCGTCCATCATCACCGAGGTGAAGCCATGCTGGATCGCGGTCACGCAGGTGGCCTCGTTGTTGCCGTGGTCGAGATGCATGCAGACTGGAATATCGGGATGGATCTCGACCAGCGCGTCGATCAGCTTGGCCAGCACGACGTCGTTGGCATAGGCGCGGGCGCCGCGGCTCGCTTGCAGAATAACAGGCGATTTGGTCTCCTCGGCGGCCTCCATGATGGCGAGGCCTTGTTCCATATTGTTCATGTTGAACGCAGGCACGCCATAGCCGTGTTCGGCGGCATGGTCGAGCAATTGTCTCAATGTGATGCGAGCCACCCAATAGTCTCCCGTATTTGGTTTCAAGCCTATGGTTGCGAGCCGTCCGATCGTCGTTCAGCCCTTTGATGCTTCTGGCCGGATTTCCAGAGAACCGCAACCTTTGGCCATGCCACCGAGAAGCAATTCTTGTTACAGCACAGCAATCAGAAGCGAATAATATCCCAAATAAATGTCACATCATCACAAAAAATTTGACGCCTATGCGTTTTACTCTGTTATAGTAGCTTTGGCTCGCGGTTTCCGCCACGGCGGATTCACAGCGGACCGGATTCAGGAAACAGGCTGGACAATGAAGAGCGGCGGCCGCCGGCAAGGCATCATGGATTTTCTGATGGACACTGGCACGGCCAGTGTCGATGACCTCGCCTCGCGATTTGGCGTGTCGAAGATGACCGTCCATCGCGACCTCGACGAGCTTGAGGAAAGCGGTTTCCTGCGCAAGGTGCGCGGCGGCGCCTCGATCCAGCCGAGCGGCTTGTTCGAAAGCGATTTCCGCTACCGTCAGAAGCAGGCCGGTGAGGAGAAGCAGCGCCTGGCGGCTGCCGCAGTGGCGATGATTGAACCGGGCCAGACGGTGATCATCGACGACGGCTCGACGGCCGGTGGCATCGCGCGCCACCTTGCGGATCTCCGCCCGCTGACTGTGATCTCCAACAATCTGGCCGTCATACAGGATCTGGCAGGCATTGGAGGGATCACCCTGATTGCGCTCGGTGGCCAGTACAGCAAGAAATTTCACGGTTTCTTCGGCCTGCTGGCCGAGGACACGTTGAGATCGTTGCGCGCCGATGTGGCCTTCCTGTCGTCGTCTGCCATCCACGGCGCTTCCGCCTTCCACCAGGACCAGGAAGTGGTCCACACCAAGCGGCTGATGATGGCCGCCGCCGCGCGTAAATATCTGCTGGTCGATCACGGCAAGTTCGGCCGCACGGCCCTGCATTTCCTGACCGATCTCAAGGCGTTCGACGCCGTCTTCACCGGTCGCGAACTGGGACCACAGATGCGCCAGGCGTTGGATGGCGCCGATGTTTCGCTAACACTAGTCGAGAAGGACTAGACCATGATCCCGAAAAGTGGGAACCGGTTTTCGGAAAAGATCATGGTCAAAGAAGAAGATAGAGCTCCATCCCGCTACGCGGGATGGAACAGGCTCTAGAAGGAGAATGCGTGGTTTACTGGGTCGGCACAAGCTGGAAAATGAACAAGACGCTTGCAGAGGCGACTGACTTCGCCAAGGCGCTGGCGGGGTTCGTCCCCGGTTTCGACGACCGCATCCAGCCCTTCGTCATCCCGCCCTTCACGGCGGTCCGCGAGGTCAAGAAGGCGTTGGCGACGACGCGGGTCAAGGTCGGCGCGCAGAACATGCACTGGGCCGACGCCGGAGCCTGGACCGGGGAGATCTCGCCCGTGATGCTGACGGATTGCGGCCTCGACCTCGTCGAGCTCGGCCATAGCGAACGGCGCGAGCATTTCGGCGAGACCGACAATACTGTCGGCCTCAAGGTAGCTGCGGCGGTAAAGCACGGGCTGGTGCCGCTCATCTGCGTCGGCGAGACATTGGCGCAACGCAACAGCGGCCAGGCCGATGCGGTGCTGGCCTTGCAGGTGCACGGCGCGCTAAAGGTCCTCGAAGGCGAGGCGAAAGCGGCGACGATCCTGTTTGCCTATGAGCCGGTCTGGGCGATCGGCGACAAGGGCATTCCGGCAAGTGCGGACTACGCTGATAGGCAGCAGGCGCTGATCAAGAAGATCGCCGGCGAACTCCTGCCGGCCGTGCCGCCAGTGCTCTATGGCGGCAGCGTCAATCCGCAAAATGCCGCCGAGTTGATCGGCCAGCCGCATATCGACGGGCTGTTCATCGGCCGCTCCGCTTGGCAGGCGGAAGGCTATATCGACATCCTCCAACGCGCCTCGGCGGCGATCTAGTATCGATGAACAGGAAAGGGAAATAAAATGAAAATAGCCATTGGAGCCGACAGCGCGGGCAAGCCGCTGCTCGACGTCATTGCCGCGCATCTCGCCACCAAACCCGGTCTCACCGTCAGCGACCTTAGCCAGGCGGGCTACTATGCCGACCTGTCGCAGAAGCTCGCCCAGACCATCCTCGACGGCGAGAACGATCGCGGCATCCTGTTTTGCGGCACCGGCATCGGCGTTTCCATCTCGGCCAACAAGGTGCCCGGCATTCGCGCAGCACTTACCCACGACACCTACTCCGCCGAGCGCGCTGCGAAATCCAACAATGCCCAGATCATCACCATGGGCGCCCGCGTCATCGGCCCGGAACTGGCCAAGTCGATCGTCGACGCCTGGCTCGCATCGGAGTTCGACGAAAAGGGACCGTCGGCTGGCAATGTCCAGGCCATCGACAGGCTCGACGCGGCGAAGCTGGGCTAACCCAAGCTTTTCCGCATCGCGCCAATGACGGTGACGGCCGACGCGGCGCCGGGGTCCATGTGCCCTAGCGATCGTTCGCCAAGCCGCGATGAGCGACCCTTCGCGGCAATCATGTCCTTGGTCGCCTCGGCGCCCCGTTCGGCTGCTTCAAGGCCGGCTGCTAGGCTTTCTGACAGTGTCTTGCCGGAGGCATGCGCGACCGCAGCCGCCTCAGCCGCAGGCAGCCAGGCGTCGACCATTGTCTTTTCGCCGATCTCGGCCTTGCCGCGATCCTGGATGCCTTGCGCCATCGCCTGGAACATGGCGATGACGTCGGCGCTCGCCAGCGTCGCCTTGCCCTTGACGGCGGCCGCACCTCGCATGAAGGCGGTCGCATAAAGCGGGCCCGACGAGGCGCCGACAGCGTTGAGGAACGATTTGGCCGCGGTGTTGAGGAGAGCTGTCGGCTCGGTCGCCGCGAGCTCGAGCGAAGCGAGTGCATCGCGCACCGCCCCGAAACCGAGCCCCATGGCAATGCCATGGTCGGCGTCGCCGATGACGCCGTCGAGCTGGCAGAGCCTGTCCTTGTCGGCTTCGATCGCCACTGCGATTTCATCAAACATTCTTTTCAGATCGGCCGTATCGACGGATGTCATGGATGCTACTTTCAGCCGGCGCGAAACATGGCGCAGTCGCAAGGATGGTCGAGCATCGCCTGCAATTCGGCGTCGAGATGCATCAGCGTCACCGAGGCGCCGGCCATTTCGAGCGAGGTGCAGTAGTTGCCGACCCATGTCGCGTGAATTGACACGCCGATGTCATCCAGCCGACGCTTCACGCGCCGGTTCATGATGTAAAGCTCCATCAGCGGCGTCGAGCCGAGCGAATTGACGAGCACGGCGACCTTGTCGCCATGCGCCGGCGCCATCTCGTCGAGGATCTTGTCCAGCATCTCGTCGGTGATCTCGTCGGCCGTTTTCAGTTTTCCACGTGCGATGCCCGGCTCGCCATGAATGCCCATGCCGATCTCCATCTCGTCCGGTCCGATCTCGAAATTCGGCCGGCGGGTCTGCGGCAGCGAACAGGGCGACAGCGCCACGCCCATGGTGAAGGTGTGATCGTTGGCCTTCCTGGCGATGCGCTCGCATTCATCGAATGACAGCATCCGGTCGCAGGCTGCACCAGCGGCTTTGAAGATGAAGAAATTGCCGGCGACACCACGCCTTCTGTGTCTCTGGTCTCGCGGCGCCGATGCCACATCGTCAGTGGTCAGCACGGTGCGCGCCTCAATGTCATCCATCGCCGCCATCTCGGCGGCCATGTCGAAATTCATCACGTCGCCGGCATAATTGCCATACATGAACAGCACGCCGGCGCCGCCGCTGGCCGCCTTGGCGCATTCGAGGATCGGGTCGGGCGGCGGCGAGGCGAAGACATTGCCGATCGCGGCCGCGTCGGCCAGCCCCTTGCCGACGAAGCCGAGGAATGTCGGCTCGTGGCCGGAGCCACCGCCGATGACGAGGCCGACCTTGCCCTGGCGAGGTCCATCGCGGGCGATAATCGAGCGTGGGCTGCCCGCCGCGCTTTTGAGATGGCGGGGATACGCAGCCAGGATGCCTTCCAGCATCTCATCGACAGTGCGGTTGCCGTCGTTGACGATCTTCTTGGTCTGCACCTGCATCCTCCCGAGTTTCGTATTTCGCAGATAGTACAGCGTGTTACCGGGATTTCTACCCGGCGACGGACATTTCAGCGGCGATACGTTCCCGCGCGGCCAGGATCTGCATGCAGGCATTGGCTGCCTCTTTGCCCTTGAGCTTGAAGTGCTCGAAGAAGAAGCGGTGATGTTCCGCGCCGTCATGATAGTTGTGCCAAAGCAGGAGTTTTACCGCCGCGCTGAGAACCTTGACGACGTTCCGACCTGATCGCCCTTCAGGGCAAGGGAGGAGCTGATAACTTGCAGCGTTAAATCGCGATCAGGGGCAAGGCAGGCAGAACCTTGTCCAAGGTGATGGGAAATTCACGCACCCGCACGCCGGTCGCGTTGTAAATGGCATTGGCGACAGCAGCCCCCGCACCGCAGACGCCGAGCTCGCCGAGGCCCTTCGCGCCAAGTGGATTGGCCTTGTCGTCATGCTCCTCGAGGAAGACGACCTCCATGTCGGGAACGTCGCCGTTGAGCGGGACGTGATACTCGGCAAGGTCGTGATTGACAAAGTGGCCGTAGCGCCGGTCGAGCACCGTCTGCTCCATCAGCGCCGCACCGATCCCCCAGGTCATGCCGCCGATGATTTGCGAGCGCGCGGTCTTGGCGTTGAGTATACGGCCCGCGCCCATCACAGCCAGCATCCGGCGCATGCGGATCTCACCGGTATCGCAATCGACTGCGACCTCGGCGAAATGTGCTCCATAGGAATGCTGCGAGTAAGCCTTGTATGACTGGGTGGCGGCGCCTGCGGCTACGGAGCCTTCGGCCTCGAGCCCGTCGGGAGCGATCCTCCGGATGAGGTCGGCCAGCCCTGCCGACCGCTGGCCGAACCTGACTTCGCTGTCGGCAAAGCTTGCCTCGGTGGCGTTCGCGCCGTGCAGTGGCGAGGCTTCGCTCGACCGCGCCGCCTCCACGATCCGTTGCTTGAGGGCGTTGCAGGCGTTATGCAGCGCCGAACCCGCGCTTGCCGCGCCCCAGGAACCGCCGGAGCCGGCGGTACGCGGGAAGCGGCTGTCGCCGAGCTCCACTTTGACGGACGAGATCGGCACGCCGAGATTTTCCGCAGCGATCTGAGTCAGGATTGTATAAGTGCCGGTCCCAATATCGGTCATGTCGAGCCGCGCCGTCACCCGACCGTCCCGGTCGAGTGCAACCCGCGCCGTCGCCGCGCCGATGTAGTTCGGACGGATCGCCGCCGCCATGCCGTAGCCGATGAGCTTCCGGCCCTCTCGGGTGCGGCCGGGTGTCGGGTTTCTCCGCTGCCAACCGAAACGGCGGGCGCCGTCCTCCATGCAGGCGACGAGATTGCGGGTCGAGAACGGCACGCCGCGCTCGGGATCCTGTTCCGGTTCGTTGCGGATCCTGAGTTCGATCGGGTCCAGGCCGAGCCGCTCGGCAAGCTCATCCATGGCGCATTCGAAAGCAAGCATGCCGGGCGCTTCGCCGGGCGAGCGCATCCATTCGCCGCGGTTGATATCCAGCGGAACCAGGCGATGGCGGGTGAGACGGTTCGGCGCAGCGTAGAGCGAGCGGGCAAAAACTGCCGTTTGCTCGCAGTACTCCTCGAAGCTGGACGTTGCGGACCAGACATCGTGCGCGACCCCGGTGAGCCGCCCATCGGTGTCTGCGCCGAGACGTACCTGTTGGATCATCTCTGCGCGGTGACCGGCATTGGCGAACATCTGCTGTCGCGTCAGCGCGATCTTAACGGGACGCTGCAGGACCTGCGCTGCAAGCGCGGCCAGGATTGTATCGGAATGGGCAATCAGCTTGGAGCCGAAGCCTCCGCCAACGAAGGGGCTCACGATGCGCACACGCTCGGGCGGGATGCGAAGCGTGCTGGCGATCCCAGCCCGGAAGTTCGCCAGGGTTTGCGCCGATGTATGGATCGTCAGCTCGTTGCCTGACCAGGCGGCGAGCGTCGCATGGGGCTCCATCGGATTGTGATGTTCGAAGGGCGTCCGGTAAGTGGCATCGATCTTGGCCGGAGCCGCCGCAAAGGCGCTCTCGAAGTCGCCGACCACACTGTCGGTCTCGAACCCGGCATTGGTCCGCTTTGGTGCGTAGGCGTCGGCCACACGCCCCGGCAAATCATAGAGGCCCGGCTCCTCGTCGTAGCGCACTTTGATGAGGCCGGCAGCAGCGCGTGCCGCCTCGAACGTCTCCGCAACGACCAGCGCGACGGGCTCGTCGTAGTAGCGCACCCGGTCGCTGTTGAGCGCGGGGCGGGCGCGCGTGAAGACCTCCGGTACGGTCGGCGTGACCGCCGGGCCGAAATCCGGCTGGGCCGGCGCATTCCGGTGCGTCATGACGAGCAGCACTGCCGGCGCCCGTTCGGCTTCGGCCGTGTCGATCTCGGCGATGCGCCCCTTGGCGACGGCGGCGCCGAGAATATAGCCATAGGCTGTGCCATCCAGCGCATTCTCGTAGGCGTAGGTGGCATTACCTGTCACTTTGAGCGGACCGTCGATGCGGTCGACTGGGCGCCCGATAACGCCATTGCGTGTTTCGGAAGGACGGATCTCGCTGGTCTTCGTCTCTGTCATGGTGTCACCTCATGCACTCTCGGCGGCGGCCGCGAGCGTGTGCCGCATCGTCCGTTTCGCCAGCGGGATCTTGAAATCATTGCCGCCATATCCGACGGCTCCGGCGAGCGCGGCTTCGGCCGCATCGGTAAAGGCGCCGTCGGACGCCGCCGCTCCTGCGAGCATGCGCTCCGCCTCCGTTGCGCGCCAGGGCTTCGCTGCCACGCCGCCCATGGCGATCCGAGCGCTTAGGACACGGTCGCCGCTTTTCTCGACGATTATTGCCACCGACACCAGCGCGAAGGCGTAGGAGGCACGGTCGCGCACCTTGCGGTAAACCTGCCGGCCGGGTGGCGGCGGCGGCAGGGTAACCGCGGCGATCATTTCGCCGTGGCCGAGCACGGTTTCCACATGGGGCATCGCCTCTGGCAATCGGTGGAAATCGCCGATCGGGATCGTGCGGGTCTCGCCGCCGGGCGATATGGTCTCGATCCTGGCGTCGAGCCCGGACATGGCGACCGCCATGTCGGAGGGATGCACCGCGATGCAGGCTTCGCTCGCGCCAAGTACGGCGTGCATGCGATTGAAGCCCTGAAGCGCCGCGCAGCCCGAACCCGGCTCGCGCTTGTTGCAAGGCATGTTGCGATCGTAGAAGTAGGGGCAGCGTGTGCGCTGCAGGAGATTGCCGCTGGTCGAGGCCTTGTTGCGTATCTGGCCGGACGCTCCCGCCAGCAGCGCTTGCGTGAGCATCGGGTAGCGTGACCTCACCCGCGGATCGGCGGCGAGATCGCTGTTGCGGACCTGGGCGCCGACCCGAAGCCCGCCTTCCGCCGTCTCCTCGATCCGATCGAACGGCAGCCGGCTGATGTCGACGAGATGCGCTGGGCGCTCGATCTCGAGCTTCATCAGGTCGAGCAGATTGGTGCCGCCGCTGATGAACTTGGCGCCCGGCCGGGCCGCAACCGCGGCGGCTGCCTGCTCGGCATTTGCCGCACGTTCATAAGTGAAGGACTGCATTGCTCACGCCTCCTCTGCCGCGTTGCGGATTGCAGCGACGATGTTCGGATAAGCGGCACAACGGCAGATGTTGCCGCTCATCCGCTCGCGGATCTCGGCATCGCTGAGAGCGACAGAAGCCGCCGCCACGTCCGCGCTCGCGTGGCTCGGCCAGCCGGCCCTGGCCTCGCCCAGCATACCGACCGCGGAGCAGATCTGGCCCGGCGTGCAATAGCCGCACTGGAAACCATCGCGGGCGACGAAGGCGGCCTGCACCGGATGCAGCCGGTCACCCTCGGCAAGGCCCTCGACCGTGGTGATCTCGTCGCCTTCATGCATTGCGGCAAGCGTCAGGCAGGAATTGATCCGGCGCCCGTCGACCAGCACCGTGCATGCGCCGCACTGGCCGTGGTCGCAGCCTTTCTTCGAGCCGGTGAGACCGAGATGGTTGCGCAGGGCGTCGAGCAGCGTCGTCCGCGGGTCGAGTTCGACGGCAAAATCCTTCGCGTTGATCCGCAGGGACATCGGCATCGTCGGTACCGGCGTGGGCGAGGCGGCCGCCGTGACGCTGTCGGCCGGCTCGGCATCAACTGGTATACCGGTAGCCAGGAGCACGCCGGTCGCCACCCCGCCCTCCAGCACCATCCGACGCGTCGGCCCGCTCCTGTTGTCTGTTCTGGCCATGCATGATCTCCCAGTCGCAGTTCTGTCACTCATCGACACTGGAGGTGGGGGTGCGGCCGGCGGCTTTCTTTCAAGAAACCGGCGGCAATGTCAGGATTCCGGAGAAGAATTCACCCGATAGGCCCGAGGCGTCATCCCCCTGAGACGCCGGAACGTCGTGGTGAAGTGGCTTTGGCTTGAAAAGCCGAGCCGAAAGGCAATGCTACCGATCGACAAACCCGTTTCGCGCAGCAGCATCTCCGCTCGCCGCACGCGTTCCTCGATCACATAGGCATAGGGTGCAAGGCCGGTCGTCGCTTTGAAACGACGCGCAAAACTGTCGACGGCCATGCCCGCGACGGCTGCCAGCTCGCTTAGCGAAACGTCGGAATGCATATGTGCATTGATGTAAGCCCGAACTCGACCAAGCGCCCGACGGCTGAGGCAGCCGTGACGCAGAGAAGGATGTTGATCCCGGTTCAGAATGGCCACGCGGAGGCTGACGAGGGCGACCAGATGCTCGACATAGGCAGTGTCCGGCTTGTGGCCGAGTGCCATCTCGTCGCGAAGCGAACTCAGCAGCGTGGCGATCACCGCGTCTTCCTTGTTCACCAGGATCGGCAAATCTCTCAGGCGTTCGCATCCGGGAAGCCCGATATCGGGATCGATCCATAAGGCTGAATAGGAGAGGTTTACATCGCGATAGAAGCCGAGCCGCTCCGCGCCTGCGGGGACGAAGGTGAGGGCTCCGGGACGATCCATTCCGTCGTAGAGGGATCTTGCCTCGTGCCGGATAGATGTATGGGACGTTCCGCCTTCTTCGGTCAGCACGATCAGATGATGAGGGGCTGTCCAGCGGAGTTCCGCCTCCCGGCACGCCCACCGCCGATTGTCGAATACAATCGAGGAGCTGCCCCACGACGCGGTCTGCAGGGGCTCCGATTTCTCTTCCTGGCTCCGAACCCGTCCGTTACCAAGCAACGGTCTGAATGACATCGCGGCATCCCGCTGGTTCACTCGCGGAGCCGTGGTCAGCTCCGGCTTGAGCGCTGTGCGCCGCCCCGCCGCTACGCATACGGCGGCTTATGTGGGACAGGCATCGTGCGTTGGTAACCGCGCCGTGTTCAAGAAGTCGTGAGATCAGGAAAATCCAGCGCGCCTCCTGTCAATCACTGAGCCCATCGCGAATGGCGCAGAAATAGCGATCGGTTCCGACCTGTCCGCCCTTGAGCGCAACTTCCAGCCCATCGATCGTCTTGACGCGCGAGTGGGCGACGCAGAGCGGCGAACCTGGTGAGGCGGGCAGCGGCAGCCGCACCGTCAGCGCATCGACGCCCATCTGGCCGAGTGCATGGCTCGACGTGTCGCCGCCGGCGATGACCACGCGCTGCAACTTTTGTTCGATCGTCAGCTCGCGAAGAAGTTCGCCGAGGCCGCGACCAAGCTTGTGGCGGGCGCCTGCCTGCCGGTCGATTTCGGCGCCGCGGTCGGCTGCTGGTCCAAGCGCCGTGTAGAGGACGACGCTGCGCCCGGCCTCCAAACTGGCGCGACCGCTTGCTGCCGCACGAGCGATCGCCTTGTCGGAATCCTCTGAGACCAGTTCGACAGGGTCCACCTCGATCCCGTCGAAACCGTCCGTCAAAGCATGCCGGATCTGTCGTTCCGTTGTCGGCGAACAACTGCCCGAGACCACCGCGATCCGGTCGGCCGCGCCCGGCGGCGAAAAGCTGGGCTCGGCACTGACGGTATGGTTCGACGCCCATTCGGCCAGCAGCGCATACTCGATCCCGGAAGAGCCGACGACGAAATAGCCGCCCGGCGTGCGAACGCGCCATATCTCCTTGCCGGCAAGCGCCTGAGTCTCGCGGCTGTCAACGTCCAAAAGCACGAAATCGCTGCCATTTTCGGTCAGCCGATCGAACACTTCCGATCGGGACGCTGACTGCAGCGTCGCGAGGTCGACCAGCCCCGAGGTGAGGTCTGTCTGGCGCGACAGATGGATCAGCAAATCGGATTCATCCATCGGCGTGGTCGGATGGCGGCTCATTACGGGATGGCGATCGATACGGAAGTATTTTTCGCGGTAGGCCGCGAACAGATGGCCGAAGGCGGTGTAGCGCTTGAGCTGCGGCGCGCCGACCACCAGCGGCACGCTGTCTTGGCTGAACACCGAGCGGCCAATCTCGATCGCCCGGCCGATGCTGCCGATCGCCGGGCTGGAATCGAAAGTCGAGCAGACCTTGTAATGGCAGATCTCGGCGTTCAGGGTCTTCAGCCAGGCCAAGGCGCCCCGCAGATGCGTGTCCATCCATTGCGGCGTCTCGCTTCGGCTGGTGCCGGCCAGGCCGATGGCACGGCAATGCCGGAACCGCGAAAGCAGGGCCTCGTCGGGCTGGCGCATGAACAGCACGGTCGGCACGCCGCCGAGCTCGAGCGCCTCCATGACGTCGGTCGAGCCGGTGAGATCATCGCCATAGTAGCTGAGAAGCAGATTTTGCATGGAGTCAGGCTGCTTTGCCGTCGCCGAATTTCTCGATCGACCGCGCCAATTCGGGATGGGTCAGGGCGAACTCCGCCAGCGGGATACCATCGACCGCCGCCTGCCAGGCTTGCTGCACGGCGCGCACGCCGGCACCCGGACCGTCCGGATGGCTGACGATGCCGCCGCCGCAGAGATAGAGAAGATCGACCGTTCGGCCGGTTCGCCGGTAGGTTTCGGGGGCCTGTCCGCCCCACTGGCCGGAGCCGGCGACCGGCAACGCGCAATCATCAGGCGAAAAGATCGGCGTGGTCACCGCCTTGAAGGATTCGACGAATGACCAGTCCGGCTCCCAATATTTCGAGGCGATGCCATTGATCTGGAATTGATCGACGCCGAGCAGCCGCCAGAACTGCTGCCAGACCTTGAAATCCATGCCAAGCCCGGGGTGACGGGTGAGAATGTCCCAGCCGTTGCGGTGGGCGTGGATCACCAGGCTGGAGCGCTTTCTGAGGAAAGCCATGCCGCCGAAGCCGACGGAGTTGATGTTGACAACAGCGCAATTGCCGCCGGCCTTCGCCACCAGATCGTGGTTGCGCATCATCTCGTCAGGATCGGCATGCGAGATGCCGAAGGCATACATGACCTTTTTACCGGTCTTCTGCTCATGGTCGAGGACGAGCGGCATGATCGCCTTCACCCGTTCCGATAGGGGCGAATAGGCCGGGCTCATCAGCTTCTCGTCGTCCTTGATGAAATCGACGCCGGCGTCGATCAGCTCACCCACCATCTCGGCCGTTTCGCGCGGTCGAAGCCCCAGCGCCGGCTTGACGATCGTCCCGATGATCGGGCGGTTCTCCACGCCGGTCAGTCGGCGGCTGCCGGTGACGCCGAATTGCGGGCCAGGATGGGCGCCGCGATGGTCCTCCGGCAGCTTCATGTCGACGACGCGGATGCCGGACAGGCCCTTGATCGAATAGGCGCCACCGATGGCGATGGTCATCAGCGCCGAAAGATCGGTACCGATGGCATCCAGCGGAAACGCGATGTCGACATCCGCGCGCTTGAAGGGCCCGTCACTGGCTTCGGGAAGCGATGGACGATCGGCGTCCGGCAAAGACCGTATCGCCAGGACGCGTGCCGCCACCCGCGCCTTGAGCTCTTCGGTCTCGCCGGGCAGCGCGACGAACGTTCCGGTCGACTGGTCGCTGGCGATCTTGGCCGCCAGCGCATCGATGCTCGCCGAGGTCTCGATGCGATAAGTGAGGGTGATCATAGTTCGAAAAAATTTCCCTGATCTTCGAAATCTGGTATAATGAGTACATAAGTATTGCAAGCGATATCCTGCCAGGGAAGGCATTCTGGGAATCGTGGGTGACAATGCTAAATAAACACCGGCCAAGGGAGTGATTCGCGACGATGAACCGTTCGGAGCCGATCGTCCGGCGCAAGCTTTCCGACGAAGTGT
The DNA here is from genome assembly GCF_053848065.1 of Mesorhizobium sp. BHscii. Classification (NCBI taxonomy): domain Bacteria; kingdom Pseudomonadati; phylum Pseudomonadota; class Alphaproteobacteria; order Hyphomicrobiales; family Phyllobacteriaceae; genus Mesorhizobium; species Mesorhizobium sp. BHscii. Next base: position 168,998 of record NZ_JBSPKW010000009.1, read on the forward strand.
TTTTGAGGCTGAAGCGCCTGATTACCAGCGGCGAATTGCAGCCGGGCGACGACATGCCGTCGGAGCGCGAACTGATGGAGCGCTTCGAGGTCGGCAGGCCGGCGATCCGCGAAGCGATGCAGGCGTTGAGCAATATGGGTCTCGTCGCGATCTCGCATGGCGAGCGGGCGAAGGTGCTTCAGCTGACCGCCAAGTCGATCATCAAACAGGTCGATGGCGCGGCCAAGATAATCCTGTCGTCGTCGAAGGACACGCTGGAGCACCTCAAGAACGCGCGCATCTTCTTCGAGCGCGGCATGGTCAGGGAGGCCGCCGAAAAGGCCACAGCAGAGGACGTTCAGCGGCTGCGGGCTACCGTTGCCGAACAGCGGAGCTTTCGCGGCGATTCCGAGGCCTTCATATCTGCCGACATGAAGTTCCATACCCAGATCGCGGCAATATCCGGCAACCCGATTTATGTCGCGGTCAGCGAAGCGATGCTTGGCTGGCTGAAGGAATATCACACCGAGATGCTGATCTGGACCGGCAAGGAAAACTTCACGCTGACCGAGCACGAAGAGATCATCGGGCGCATCGAGCAGAAGGATGCGGACGCAGCCGAGAAGGCTATGATCAAGCACCTCGAGCGCTCGCGCGCGCTCTATGTGATGAATTCCGGCAACTGATTTCACCCGATCCGGGTGACCGCGTAAGGCGGCATCACAAGGTGGCGTCGTTCGCACCCGGAGATATCAACCGTCACTTCGCTCGCCGTCAGATTCGCCAGCCACATGACGGTCTGACCCGCGGGAGAACGGCCGGCCAGCGTGAGCACCCGCGTCTCATCGCTAGTCCTCGCCGCTAAGTGCCTGAAGCCGGCCAGTTCGCAAAGCCCCTTGATAGCCTCGAAAATCGGCCGGGGTTCCCCTTCGCCGACGGGTTCCCCGGATGCCGCCAGCACGCCGAACGGTCCGGTGAAGCTGGACAGCGTGAGCATCTCCAGCCCGGACGGCGCGACGCGCGCGGCATAGCCGATCGTCCATGCTGCCGCGAACATGCCGGCATGGCGAGGATCCCGGTCGGCCATGGCGATGCGCTGACGGTGCGGATTGGCTTTGGTCGCACCGCCATAGGGGTTCTGCCGCATGGCGATGGTCGACGGGCCGATCCGGTAGTGTTTTGGCCCGAAGATCGCCCGCACCGATGCGGTGATGAAAGGCAGCGCCTCCAGCGATTGCATGACGCTGAGATCGTCGGCGGCGTGCACGATCGGGCATGTGCAGTGGGTGACGAAATCGAGCAAGTCGGCGGGAACGCGCTTGCGGTTCAACTCAGTGAAATAGCTGAACATGCCGCCGCCGAGGCGGATATCGGGAAAGGCGCGCCGCGCGGCGGCATAGACGTCCTCGAGCGGCGGACATTCAGGCCATGCGCTGCCCGGCGGCGTCGACTGCCGGTCGACCGAGGGCGAAACGGCGATGGCCGAGAGCTTCAGCCCGGCCTGTCGCACCGCATCGGCGACGCCTGAAAGCTCAGCGTCGAGATCGCCAACGCAGGAAACGACGCATTCAAGCGTCGTCTCGACCGGGCAGGCTGCGGCGAGCCGGGCATAGGACTGCAAGGCTTCGAGGCCGTGGCCACGCGTCGGGTCGTAGTGGAACGTCAGCTGTTGCGGGCCAAGCGCGGACAGCGTCGGAAGGTTTGCCAGCGCCACCTCGACCTCATCCGGGTAGATGATCACGCCGATATCCGGTAGTCCCGGTCCGGCTTCGCCGAGCTCGACGCGGACGTGTTCGGCGGCTGTTGCGGCAGCCGGCGCCTTCACGTCGCCTGAGATGCGCAAGCTGATTGTCTGGCGCAGAGTCTCGCCGGCAGGCAGCACATAGGGCCATGGCAGCGCGAGCGGCCGGACATAGGTCTTGTAGGACGCGTCCGACCAGTTGCGTTGGTCCTCCATCTCGAACACGTCGCCTTCCATCCGGCATTCGGCGGTGACGCCGGGCCGGACCTCATGGGTGATCGCCCGCAAATCCTTGAAAGGCTGCCAGGGGTCTATCAGCTGCGGAAGCTTCGTTTCCACCACGCTGCCGTCGGTGTGCTCGACGGTGATCGGGCTGCCGGCCAGGCCGGCGATCGGATGCAGGATGCAGAAGCCGCAGCGATTGGTCTCGAAATCGTCTTCGGGACGCGCGCTCACGTCGAAAACCAGCTGGCCGTCGGCGGAACCTTCGATCGTCGCGCGAAAGTCGAGCCGGCTTCCCTTTGGTCCGACGCAACTTGCCGAATAGCTGACGGAGAAAGTGTCGGCACCCTGGTCAATGACTAAATCCGTGAGCGCCGGCTCGTAAGTGCCCCAGTCGCGGTCCCTGATGACATAAGCGATGGTGCGCAGCACTTCCGTGCCGCCGTGGCGGATGGTGCGCAGATTGCCGTTGACGAAGTCGGCGCTGAGTGCGCCGGCGCGCAGCCTGACCGGCTCGGCCTCGACCGCGCGCGTGCCATAGAGGAGGAAGGCGTCGGCGGTCATCTCAGCAAAGTGTCGAGCTGCACCGGCTCACGGCTCGCAGCGCCCGTATAGGCGGCCTCGACCAGCGCCAATGTCCTGAGATTGTCCGCACCCGAGGTTGCCGGCTCGGTCCCGTTCGCCAGGCAATTGACCCAGTGCTTTTGGATGGCGACGACGCTTTCCTGGATGTTGTGCCATGGTCGCGATGCCCATGGCAGCAGCGGTGGCGAGACGTCGCTGACCGCCGTCCCGTTCCTGCCGGTGACGGTGAGTCGGTAATCCTGCTCGAGCCGGATCGTGCCGCCGCTGCCGTCGATCTCGACCAGCGTCTGCGGAAACGGCTCAGTAGCGAGCTTGGTCGCATAGCTGCAATCGACCACAGACGTTGCGCCGCTCTCGTGGTCCATTAGCATTGTAGCGACGTCCTCGCCGGCAATCTCAGGATTAATGCGAGCGGTTCGTGTCGTGATCGTCGAAACGTCGCCCAGCAGAAAGCGGGCAATGTCGAGACTATGGATGCCGAGGTCCTCGATGATGAAGCGCTTTCCCGTCGCCAGATAGGGCTGGCCGGAAAACACGTCATAGGCCGAGCGGAACGAGATCCGCCCGAAGAACGGGGTGCCGATGTCACCGCTGTCGAGCACGGCGCGCACCGCCTGGATCGGCGACTGCCAGCGAAAATTCTCATGCACCATCAGCGGCACGCCGGCGTCAGAGCAGGCCTTCGTCATGGCCTTGGCATCGGCAAGCGTCGGCGCGAACGGCTTTTGGCAGATTGCCGGAACGCGATGCCGCGCCGCCATCTCGACAAGCGGACGGTGGCTCGGCGCGGTGGTGGCGATATCGACGAAATCCAGTCTTTCGGCGGCAAAAAGTGCTGCCGCGTCGGTATAGCGCCGCGCGATGCCGAACTGGTCGCCGACTATCCTGAGGCGTTCCGAATCGCGGTCGCAAATGGCGACGATCGAGGCGTCGGCGATGTCGCGCCAGGCGTGCATCTGGTTGACGGCAAAGAAGCCGCAGCCGATCAGCGCTCCACGCAGTTCCGCCGCCATCAGCCCGCCTTTGCCATCTGCATTAGCGTCACGCGGCTCTGCAGCCGGCGCTGCGCCTGGTCGACGACGACAGCGACGATGATTACAAGGCCCTTGATCACCATCTGCCAGAACGAGCTCACCCCCATCATGACCAGCCCGTCGGAGAGAATGCCGATGACGAAGGCACCGACGATGGTGCCGCCGATCGTGCCGCGGCCGCCCGACATCGAGGTGCCGCCGAGCACCGCCGCTGCGATGGCGTTGAGCTCGAAGCTCTCGCCGGTCGCCGGATGCGAGGCCATCAGCTCGGACGAGATGATCAGGCCGACGACCGCCGCGCAGAAGCCGGAGAACATGTAGACGAACATCTTCACCATGTTGACCCTGACGCCCGAAATCCGCGCCGCCCGTTCGTTGCCGCCGACGGCGAAGATGTGGCGGCCGAGCGGGGTGTATTTGGCGAGATAGGCCGCCCCAAGTGCTACGACGACAAGTATCCATATCGAAACCGGCAGGCCGAGCAGCCGGCCGGCGCCGAGGAAGCCGAACCCAGTCGTACCCAGATCGGGCTTGCCGACAAGGTTCGGGAAGGTGCGGCCATCGGACGACAGGAGCGCCAGGCCGCGTGCGACATAGAGCACGCCGAGCGTGGCGATGAACGGCGCGACATTCAGCCTGGTGATCAGCAATCCGTTGACGGCGCCGATCAATATGCCGACCGCCAGCGTGATCAGTGCGATTTCGAAGACGTTGAAATAGATCGTATAGCCGACCTGCAGGTCGATGCCGTTGAGCACGAGATAGCCGGCGACCATGCCGCACAGGCCGACAATCGAGCCGACCGAGAGGTCGATGCCTCCGGTGATGATGACGAAGGTCATGCCCATGGCGAGGAAGGCGTTCAGCGCCACGTGCTTCGACATCAGGATCAGGTTGGCGGCCGACAGGAAATTCGGCGCCGCGATCGAGAAGAAGATCAGGACGGCGATCAACGCAATGAACGTCCTCGCCTTCATCAGCGTCAGCAGGACGGAGCCGCTCGAGGCGGAGGCAACTGAAGCCTTGGCCGGGATGTCAGTCATGGGCGTGGCTCTCCGTGTGCGGGACCGGTCCGTGGCCAAGCGCCGATGCGGCGACAAGTGCCGCCTCCGTCGCCTCGGCGCGATCGAACATGCCGGTCAGTTTTCCATTGCTCATCACCGCGACCCGGTCGGACAGCGCCATCACCTCGTCGAGATCCGAGGTGGCGAAAAGTATGCCCAGTCCGTCGCGGGACAGTTTGCGCATGGTGCGGAAGACGTCGGCCTTGGCGCCGACATCGATGCCGCGGCTCGGTTCATCCATCAGTAGCACCTTGGGTCCGGTGAGCAGCGCCTTGCCGATGACCACCTTCTGCTGGTTGCCGCCCGACAGCGACGAGACCTCTTGCGCCGGATTGGCGACCTTGATCGCCAGCTCCCGCACCATCTGCGTCACCGCCTGGTTTTCCTTGGCGCCACGGATATGGAACAGGCGGACAAACCGCGACAGGCTGGCCAGCGTCAGGTTGCTGGCGACCGAGAGGATCGACACCAGCCCTTCGCGCTGGCGGTCCTCGGGGATCAGCGCCAGCCCGCGCCGGATCCGCCGTGTCGTGTCGCGCTCTCTGATCTTTTTGCCGGCGATGAAGATCGTTCCGGTGGCATGGCCATGGCGTCCCATGATGCAGTCGAACAATTCGCTGCGTCCGGCGCCCATTAGGCCGTAGATGCCGAGAATCTCGCCGGCGCGCAGCGACAGCGAGACGTGATCGACCGCAAGCCCGCCGGTCTCGCGCGGCAGGCAGATGTCCTCGGCCCGGAATATCTCTTCGCCCGGAACATGGCCGTCGGCCTTGGCGAAGTCCTTGGCGTCCGAGCCGATCATCTGCCGCACGATCCATTGCGTGTCGACGTTTTTCATCCTCTCCTGGCCGGTGATCCGCCCGTCGCGCAGCACGGTGATGTAGTCGCCGATGCGGATCAGTTCCTCGAGCCGGTGCGAGATGTAGACGATCGCCACGCCGCGCGCCTTGAGGTCGACAATCACCTTGAACAGGATCTCGACTTCCGCCGCGCTCAGCGCCGAGGTCGGTTCGTCCATGATCAGGATGCGCGCATCGAGCGAAACCGCCTTGGCAATCTCGACCAGCTGCTGCTGGCCGATACGCAAATCCTCGACCAGCATGTCCGGCCGGATGCCGGCTTCCAGCCGCTCGAGGAATTCCGCCGCGCGGCGCTCCTGTTCTCGGCTGTCGATCTTGCGGAGCCGGTTGGTGATCTCGCGGGTGGCAAAAATATTTTCTGCGACCGTCAGGTTGCCGAACAGGTTCAGCTCCTGAAACACCATGCCGATGCCGCGATTCACCGCGTCCGCGGATGAGGAGAAGGAAACCTCTTCGCCCTCCAGGATTATGCGGCCGAGCGTCGGCTGTTCGACGCCGGCGATGATCTTCATCAGCGTCGATTTGCCGGCGCCGTTTTCGCCGACCAGCACGTTGACCGCGCCCTTGCGCACCTCGAAATTCGCGCGCTTGACCGCGACGGTGCCCGAATAGACCTTGGAGACGTCTTCCAGCGTCAGGATGACATCGTGATCGGTGGCGGCAGTCATGGCTTCGGCCCGATCTCTGCCTCCGCCGGCGTCACCAGCGGCAGGTCCTGGCCGCTGCCGATGACATAGGCGCCGACAACCCTAACGCTCCGGCCCTCCAGCGCTTCGCGCGGCAGCTTGGAAAGCACTGTCTTGTCGGCGTAGGTGTTGAACGCCTTGCCGAACTGGGCGAAGTCGATCTGGTTGGTGAAATCGTTGAACTGGATGAAGTCGAGACTGTCGCGTAGCGCGGTGCCACGCATTGCGGGTCCGATCTGCACCCGCGCATCCGCCTTGCCGTCGCCGTCGGCATCGACATCCATGGTTGCCGCGCGTGACTGTGTATTCGCCGCAACAATCTTGCCTTCGAGGCGAACCAAGAAGGTCCATGGCGAATTCGCCTGTTTCTTCGGATTGCCATACTTGGCGCCGGCAGCCGCTGGATCGGCTTTCGCCAGGGCGTGAACCTCGGGAAATGGCCCGGCCTTCTGCTGGAGATAGGGCACCGCCTTGGCAGCCCAGATATCGCCGACCATCTTGTCCGCATTGAAGGCCGGAGGTTTGCCGCCGTTTTCCGCTGACGGTGTCGGCAGGATCTTGCAGGCGGTCAGGCTGAGGCCGACGGTCACGGCAAGGAGCGGCGCGGCGAGGATCGAACATGTCGGCTTGTTCGGCATGGCGGTCAGGGCACCCAGTAAATGGAAGCAAGGGACGAGCCGGAAGCTCGTCCCTTGCGATTGATGTTACGCCGGCTCAGTTGGTCAGCGCGAAGGTTTCCAGCTTGGCGGCATTGTCGCCATTGATCAGGACGCAGTCCATCAGCTGCTTTTCCTCGGCCGGAGACTTCTTGTTCTTGATGAAGTCGTTGGCCTGCTCGACTGCCATCTGCGCCTGCGCATAGGCCGGCTGCAGGACTGTGGCCTTGATGCCGCCTGAAGCGATCGAATCGCGCACGTCATTCGATCCGTCGAACCCGACGACGATGACATCCTTGCGGCCGGCGGCGGCAAGGGCGGCATAGGCGCCCATCGCCATCGTGTCGTTGCCGGAGATCACGCCCTTGATGTCCGGGTTAGCCTGGAGCATCGATTCCATCTTGGAATAAGCTTCGGTCTGGCTCCAGTTGGCCGACTGCTGCGCCACCATCTTCAGGTCCGGATAGTCGTCGATGACATCGTGATAGCCCTTCGAGCGAATGCCGGCATTGGTGTCGGATTCCTTGCCGACCAGCTCGACGAAATTGCCCTTCTCGCCCATCAGCTTGACGAACTCCTGCGCGCCGAGCTGGGCGCCCTGATAGTTGTTGGAGACGATCTGCGCGACGGCGACGCCGGTGGCGTTGATCTCGCGGTCGATCAGGAAGGACGGAACGCCCGCGTCCTTGGCCTTCTGCACGGCAGCGACGGTGGCGTCGGCGCCGGCATTGTCGAGGATGATCGCCTTGGCGCCGCGGCCGATCGCTGTGTCGATCAGCTCCGACTGCTTATTGGCGTCGTCGTCATGGACAAGCACCAGCGTTTCATAACCGAGTTCCTTGGCCTTGGCTTCCGCGCCGACGGCTTCCGCCTTGAAGAACGGGTTGTCGTGCGAGGGCGTGATGATGGCAATGAGATCCGCCGCATAGGCGGGTGCGGCGGTGCCAAGCGCCAGCATGCCGGCAAAAGCCACAAGTGTTATTCTGCGAGTGAGTTTCATGATTTCCTCCCGTTTGAAAAAGCCCTGATCAACTCAGGCCACTGTCTGCGTTTCAATTCGCCAGGGCGGCACAAGAGATCGCGAATCGCCTCAGTTTCAAAACCGTTTGCCGGCTTCCTCTGAACGGATCGTCGTGTCCCCCAGTCCCCGGCCTCCTCCGCTCGCCCAAGTCTCGAATTCCCTGGCGAGGCCTGGGTTGGCCCGAGCTTACGAACAGCTAAGCCAACTGGTATAATGAGTCAATCATTAATTCAGATGATCTGTACCCGGCCTTTCCTTCTCCCGGGAAAGCATCTCAGCCTCAAGTGATGCGCTGAATGCTCGCTGCAATCTCTTCCGGCTCGAAGACCCGCTTCCAGTCGTCGCGCATCAAGACCGGCTTGCCGAACTCGATGGCCTTGTTGCAGGCGTCGGAGAACACGCCCTTGGTCTCGCCGAAGATGACGGCGCCGAGCACGTTCATGTGGCCAAGCAGGAAGTCGAGTGCGGCCTGCTGGTCGACCCCGCGCGCGACGACCTCGTCGACCGCTTCCTTCATGACGACCAGCAACGAGGCGCAGACAGTCTCCGAAAGGCCGGGTTCGAGCAGCGCCATTTGGTCGACCGTGACGCGATGCGACCGCATGACCGGGGCCCAGATGATCTTGGCGATCGCTTCGCCCTTGGCGAAATCTTCCTCCGGTCCCTGCATCAGCGCGCTGACCATATGCTGCTTGGCCTTGACGCCGCCGAAATAGTCTTTCTTGGCCGCCATATCGGTCTCGTCGTTGAAGATCGGCGGATGGCAGGGATGGGTGACGAAATAGGTCAGGTCCGGCCGCTTGGGCAAATGGCCGGCGAAAGGTGCTGCGGCGTCCAGCACGACGACCATGGTGCCGGCAGCAAGCTTGCCCTCGATGCTGGCCGCCACCTTGCCGATATGGGTGTCGGGAACCGCCAGGATGACCACCTCGGCGCCATCGAGGGCTTCGTCGGCGCTGACCGCATCGATGCCCAACCCCGTCTTTAGCCGCTCGCGGCCGACTTCGCTGACCTCGACATGGCGTATCGTGTAGTGAGAGCCGCGAAAATTGGTCGACAGGCGGTAACCCATTTTGCCGCCGGCACCAAACAGCGCTATCGTTGTCATCTAGCCGTTACTCCTGATCTCGAACGATGGCCCGGCCGATCGTCATCTAATCAACTGGTATAATCACACTACCACGGCTTGGCAACTGGATAGGAATCGGATGCGGCCCGCTCCGTCAGTGTCGTAGGTGGTTAGCATCGCCCACCGCATCGACGGACGATCGCGTCGCTTTAACTTGTCCGCGTGCCGGCGAGGCGAGCACTAGGATGTCACGCAGAATCGGCCGTCATCAAAATGCCGGCTGTCAGAGACGAGCTACTCTGGATGAGACGCAAGCCGCGCCCTTGCTGCGGATGGGGCAATCAACGGCTGGACCCTCGGTTATCCGCTGATACCGCTTTCAAAAGTCAATGAAGCCGGATCATCAGCGTCCGGGAAACATCGCCTTCAAGCCTTCGCGCGAGGCCCTGGCGACGCCGCGCTCCGTGATCAATCCGGTGACCAGCCGCGCCGGCGTCACGTCGAAGGCCGGGTTTGCCGCGGGCGTCATATCCGGCGAGATGCGGACCTGCGCAATCTCGCCATTCGCGGTCTTGCCCCAGACCAGCGAGACCTCGTCGCTGGAGCGCTGTTCGATCGGGATTTCGGCCAGCCCGTCACCCACCGTCCAGTCGATGGTTGGCGACGGCAGCGCGACGTAGAACGGCACGTCGTTGTCGGCAGCGGCCAGCGCTTTCAAATAGGTGCCGATCTTGTTGCAGACATCGCCGTCGGCGGTGGTGCGGTCCGTGCCAACGATTACCATGTCGATCTGGCCGCGCTGCATCAGATGGCCGCCGGCATTGTCGACGATCAGCGTATGCGGCACGCCATGGCCGGCCATCTCCCATGCGGTCAGCTGAGCGCCCTGGTTGCGCGGGCGTGTTTCGTCGACATAGACGTGAACGGGAATGCCCGCTTCCGTTGCCAAATAGATCGGCGCCGTGGCGGTGCCGTAGTCGACGGTGGCCAGCCAGCCGGCATTGCAATGGGTCAGGATGTTGACCGGTTCTCCCGGCCGCTTGCGCACCGCGATTTCCTTGATGATTTCAAGTCCATTAACGCCGATGGCTCGGTTGAGGCCGACATCCTCGTCGGCGATTTCTCCGGCGCGCCGGTAAGCAGCCTCGGCGCGTTGTCCAGATGGAAGCGGCCGCAGGAAACCTCGCATCTCATCGAGCGCCCAACGCAGATTGATCGCGGTCGGGCGCGTTTCGTGCAAGACCTCCCAGATGCCGTCGAGTGCTGCATCGGATGGATCGTCGGCCATCTGCATGGCGACGCCATAAGCGGCGGTGACGCCGATCAGTGGCGCGCCGCGTACCCACATGTCGCGGATCGCCGTCGCGATGCCGGCAACCGTGCCGACTTTTTCCACGCGGAAATCATGCGGCAGCCAGCGCTGGTCGATGATGTCCACCGAACGGCCGTCGTCGCTCAGCCAGATGGTCCGGTAGTGACGGTCGCCGACGTTCAAATTCTGTTCTCCTGTTCGATCAGCGCGGCCAATGTGTTGACCTCGTCGATGCTGTGAATCTGGCGCCGGTTGACGGCGATGTGACGGCCGAATTTCAGTGCCTTCGCCTCACATGTGGCGCGCAGATCCTCGTCGGCAATGGTCTCGAAATCGGCGTTGTGCGCCAGGCCCAGAATACGCCGGTGCACCTCGACGCCGGCAAAGCCCAGCATGTCGGTCCAAATCGAATGCAGCATGTGGTCGAGCGCCTGTTCGGCGCCAAGCCTGTCGCCCTGATCCTCGAACAGGCTCTTCTGGTAGAGCATGCCGGTGCGCTCGGTTCGCCACAGATGCGAAAACTCGGTGCGGAATACCGACCATGTCTCGACCGTCACATCGAGCAAATAGCCGCGCATGGCGTCGCGCTTTTCCTTCTGTTCGTGACCGCGCTGCGAAAAGAACGCCATCCAGAAATTGGCGAGCAGCATGCCGACATCGAAGGCCATCGGCCCGTAGAAGGCGAATTCGGGGTCGATCATCCGCGTTTCTGAGTCGGTGACCATGATCGAGCCGGAATGCAGGTCGCCGTGCAGCAGCGTCTCTGCATTGGCCGCAAAAAGATGCTTCAGCCGCTGCGCCTCGACCTTGAGATCGCGGTCCGCGCGCAATTCTGCGACGATGCCGTCGAGCTGCGGGCTCGTATGCCGGTTCATCTTGGCGTCGAAATAGGGATCGGAGAACACCAGATTCTCGGTGATATCGCAGAGCTCGACATTGTCGGCGAACAGCGCCAGATCCGCCTTGCGATCTTTGGTCACCATGCTGAGGTCGGAGCCGCGAAACAACGTGCGGGCCATGAACAAGCCGATATCCCTGGCGATGTTCGGCAACCGGCGGCCCTCGATCAGCGCCCGCCGCAAGATGATGTGCGGCGACAGATATTCCATGATGATCAGCGCCTGGACTTCGTCGAAATGATAGATCGCCGGCACCGAACCGGGCGCTCTCGCTTCCTGCCGCGTCAGCGCGTGATACTCGAAGAAGGAGCGCTTCAATGGCAGCGGCCAGCTGTCGCCGACCAGGCGAACATAGGGCAGGGCCTGCTTGACGACGGCAGCACCCGTGGCGCCCTCGACGATGAAGACCAGGTTCAGATTGCCGTCGCCGACCTCGCGGACCTTCCAGCGGGCCGTGTCCTTGCCGATATGCGAACACAGCGCCTCGTTGGCGCCAAGGCGTGCCGCCAATGTCTCGACCGACAGTGCTTCGAACGGCAATTTCCCAGTCATCCTCACCTCCCGCTGATGTGCTCCCATCATAGTGGAGCCAAGGCGGTTGGTCCAAGCTAGGAAGCCCTCTGGCAATTGTCAATCGTGTTGACAATTGCCGGAGCAGCCCCTAGCGTCATGGTCAGGGAGGAACGAATGGGCAATGATGCCGTGTTCCGCGTGCACGGCCTGAGGAAGTCCTTTGGCCATATCGAGGTGCTTGGCGGCGTCTCGCTCGATTTGCATGCCGGTGAAGTGACCGTGCTGATGGGCGCCAACGGCGCCGGCAAATCCACCCTCGTCAAAATTATCAGCGGCGTCTACGAGCGCGGCGGCGGCACGATGAGCCTTGCCGGCCACGACTTCGCGCCGGAGGATTTCGCGCCAAAAACGCCGGCGGAGGCGATCCGCGCCGGCGTCGTCACCGTTCATCAAAACATCAATGACGGTGTCGTCGCCGACCTCGACGTCGCCACCAATTTGACGCTCGACAAGCTGAGCGGCAGCGGCGCGCCGACCCTGTTCAATCCGGGCCGGGTGCGTCGCGAGGCAAAAGCGGTTGCCGACCGCATGGGGCTGGCCATCGACCTGAAGGCCCGGATCAGCGATCTCTCGCTGGCCGACCGCCAGATGGTGGCGATTGCCCGCGCCATGGCGCATCAGCCGAAGGTCCTGATCCTCGATGAGCCGACCTCCTCTTTGTCCAGCGCCGAAGCCGACCGGCTTTTCGCGCTGGTCGACAGGCTGCGCGAGCAGGGCGTCGCGATCCTCTACATCTCGCACCGCATGTCCGACATCAGGCGGCTTGCTGACCGGATCGTCTCGATGCGAGACGGCGTCATCTCAGGTGTTTTCGACCGCAAGCCGCTCGATTATGAAGGCGCCGTCAACGCCATGCTTGGCCGCAAGATTCACCTCGACCGGATCGTCGCCAGGAATTCGGCCAAGCCTATCCTGACGATCGACGGGTTGCGCATTGCAGAAGGCTCCATGCCGATCTCGCTGACGCTCGGCGACGGCGAAGTCGTTGCCATCACCGGCCTCGTCGGCGTCGGCAAGACCGCGCTCGCCGAGACGCTGTTTGGCGTCCGCAAGCCGCTCACCGGGACCATGACGTTGAACGGAAAACCCTATGCTCCGGGTTCGACAGGCGAGGCGATCGCCGCCGGCGTGTTTCTCGTCGCCAAGGACCGGAGCGAAAACGGGATCGTCGGCGACTTCAACATCCAGGAAAATATCAGCCTGCCGTTCCACAGGCGGATGTCGCGTATGGGCGTTCTCAAGCGCCGCATCGAGCGCGCCACCGCCCGCCAGCAGATTCGGGAACTGGGCATCGTCTGCCGCTCGGAGAAGGACGAAATGTCAGCCCTTTCCGGCGGCAACCAGCAGAAGGTGATGGTCGCCCGCTGGATCTCGCAGGCGGCAAAGCTGTTCATTCTGGACGAGCCGTTTCAGGGCGTCGACATTTCGGCCAGGCGCGACATCGCGGCCAAGCTGCGGGCGAGCGCGAACGGCCGTGCGACGCTGCTGTTCGTCACTGAACTCGACGAGGCGCTGGAGACCGCCGACCGCATCCTGGTGATGTCGGAGCAGACAATCGTTGGCGAACACCGCAACGCCGACATCGACCTCGAGCGCCTGTTGGCCGAAGTGGCGGGCAGGTCGTTGCACAGCGCAGCGTGAGGGCGGGCAGATAATGGGACGTGGAATGGAGAGGGCATGAGTTCGGGTTTGGTAAGGATGGCAGCGGCGCGCGACCATGCCATCCGCTATGGCTTCATCGTTCTGCTGTTCGGGTTGATTGCCTATTTCGCCATCGCCGCCGATGGCTTCGTCTCGCCGCAGAGCGCCGTCTTCATCTTCCAGTCGGTCGCCATCACCGGCGTGCTGGCGCTCGGCGTCACCGCCACCCTGGTCGTCGGCGGCTTCGACCTGTCGATCGGCTCCGTCGCCACCAGCGCCATGATGGCAGCCGCCTATGTCATGGTGGTGCTGGAGCAGAACGCCGTCGTCGCGGTTGTCGCCTGTCTCTTGATCGGTGCCGTTGTCGGCCTCATCAATGGCTGGCTGATCGTCTATATGCGCGTACCGGACCTTCTGGCGACGCTCGGCATGATGTTCCTGCTCGTCGGCCTGCAGCGCATTCCGACCGAGGGCCGCTCGATCGCCACCGGCATGACGATGCCCGATGGCGCGGTCGCCAACGGCACGTTCGGCGCTGGCTTCCTGGCGCTTGGCCGCCACCGCTTCGATCTCTTCATCCCCAACCTCATCCCGGTTTCGGTAGTCGTCTTGCTCGTGCTTGCGGTGCTGATCTGGTTTTTTCTCGAATACACCCGTTTCGGACGCATGATGTATGCGGTCGGCAGCAACGAACGGGCTGCCGAACTCGCCGGCGCGCCTGTCAAGGCATACAAAATCTGGGCCTACGTTATTTCAGGGGTTTTTGCCTCGATCGGCGGCATTTTGCTCGCTGCCCGGCTTGGACGCGGCGACATCGCCTCGGGTAATAATCTCCTGCTCGACGCTGTCGCCGCGGCGCTCATCGGCTATGCGGTCCTCGGGGCCGCCAAGCCGAACGCCTTCGGCACGGCCGTCGGTGCGGTGTTTGTCGGCGTGCTGCTGCAGGGCCTGACGATGATGAACGCGCCCTACTACACGCAGGATTTCATCAAGGGCGTGGTTCTTGTGGTTGCCCTTGTCTTCACCTTCGCCCTTTCCGGCAGGGGCAAGAGGTAGGGTTTCGACAGATAGGATTTCGGCCGGCTGAAATTTGAGTTCAACAAGTGGAGGAGACAACATGAAGATCACGAGAAGACTTTTGGGGAAGGCAGCACTCGGGCTTGCCGGCGCCGCGCTGCTGATGCAGGTCCCGGCGATGGCACAGGACAGGCCGGCGCCGTTCGACAAGCCCGGCGCCGTCAAGATCGCGCTGGTCCGCTATCTCTCGACCGGTGACTTCTTCCAGGCCTATCTGTCCGGTGTCGAAGCACAGGCCAAGGCGCTCGGCGTCGATCTGCGCGTCCTTGACAGCCGTCAGGACGCCGCCCTCCAGGCAGACATGGTCGACCAGGCCATCGCGCTTGGCGTCCAGGGCATCATCATCCAGCACGGCTTGACGGAATCGATGAAGGAAGCCGCCCAGCGCGCGGTCGACGCCGGCATCAAGGTCGTAGCGTTCGACGTCAACGTCGAAAACCCCAAGATCCCGCAGATCGAACAGTCCGACCGCGACCTCGCACGCCTCGCGCTCGAACAGGCGATCAAGGACAATGGCGAGAGCTGGAAGGCCGGCTATGTCTATGTCGCCGGCATCGCGCCGCTCGACCGCCGCAACGAGACCTGGGTTGACTTCAAGAAGAAATATGCGGGGATCAACGAGGCGGCGATGTTCGGCACGCTCGACAATCCGATCGCCAATTCCGTCGCCAACCAGGCCCGCTCGGTGTTGTCGGCCAACCCCGACATCAAGGTGATGTTCGCGCCCTATGACGAATTCGCCAAGGGCGTGAAGATCGCAGTCGACGAGGCGGGGTTCAACAAGGACATCAAGATCTATTCGGCCGATATCTCGACTTCCGACATCGCCGCGATGCGCGAGCCCGACAGCGCCTGGGCGGCAACCGCCGCCACCAATCCGGCCGTCGTCGGCCAGGTTTCGGTGCGCGCGCTGGCGCAGCTTTTGGCCGGCGAAGACCCCGGCCACAACGTCATCGTGCCGCCGACGCTGATCACCCAGAAGGATCTGATCGACAAGGACATCAAGAACATGGAAGACCTTTCGGCCAAGCTGCCGCAGTTCGCCCATGCCGATGTCGCGATGCCGGCCTGGATGCCGAACCCGAACGCCAAGTAGCTTTTAATCGCAGGCAAAAGGAAAGAGCGGCTTGCGGGCCGCTCTTTTGCGTCTGGACTGTTCTTGAGCCTACCGCAGCGCCGCAGCGATGTTGCCGCCGTCGACCGTCGTCACACTGGCGGTGGTCCGCTCGGCCAGCGCCTGATGCAGGAAAGCCTGGGCCACGTCTTCGGCCGTCACTTCCTGACCAAGCAGATTGCCCGCCATATATTCCTTTTCCGAGACGCCGCGCGCGCCCGAACGGCTGGCGATCATGGCGTCGGTAAGCAATCCGGAACGGATGCGATCGGCGTTGACGGCATTCGAGCGGATGCCATGGGCGCCATAGTCGAGGGCATACTGCCTGGACAGGAACAGCGTCGCCGCCTTCGGGATGCCATAGGCGCCGAACTTCGGACCCGGATTGATCGCCTGCTTGGAGGTGTTGAAAAGGAGCACGCCGCCGGTGCCCTGTTCGAGCATGATCCGCACCGCGTTCTGCGCCGCTGACTGGTGGGCGAAGAAATTTAGCTCGAAGCTCTTGCGCAAAGTGGCGTCGTCGAGTTCGCCGATCCGGCCTTCCCAGGCAGCGCCCGCATTCGAGACGAGAATGTCGAGGCCGCCGAATACGGCCACCGCCTTGTCGAATGCCGCGCGCATCTGCGCCGGATCGGTGATGTCGGCGCCGATGCCGATCGAACTGTTGCCGGCTTTCTTCGCCGCTTCCGCCGCCCTTGACGCATCGAGATCGACGACGACGGCATGGGCGCCGTTGTCGGCGAACAGCTTTGCCGTGGCGGCGCCGATTGCGCCGGCGCCGCCGGTGACCAGCACAACCTGCCCGGTCAGCGGCTTCGGCTTGTTGGAGGCGAGCTTGGCCTGTTCCAGCGACCAGTATTCGAGCGGGAACAGGTCGGCTTTGGACAGCGGGCGGAAATCGCCGACCGCTTCGGCCCCGCGCACCGCCTCGATCCACATTTCACCGACGTCGGAGGCAATCTTCGCATCCTTAAGCGTGCGGCCATGGCCGAACATGCCGAGGCCCGGCACCAGCGTCAGCCGCGGCATCTGGTCGAGCATCGTGCGCTTCACATCATCGAGCGCGTCGTTGGTTTCGAAGTAGGCGCGATAGTCCCTGGCGAATTTCTCGACATGTTGGCGGATGACGGATTTGTAGTCGCCGATCTTGTCCGCGTCGGGCGCCGGCAGCGCCATCGGCCCGGTCTTGATGCGGATCGACAGGTCGGGCGTCGATACGCCGCGCCCGGCATAATCGGCAATCTTTGCCGAATTGATGAAATCGACGATCGCGTCCGAGGTGCGGAAATCGCTGATCATGCGGTCGAAGCGGCCTTCGCCGCGCGCTACCGCCACTGAGCCGCGCAGCATCGGCGCAATGTCCGCAGGCTTGGCCAGCCTGGCCGGCAAGTCGGCTTTTTCGGCAAGCGGCTTGCCGTGGCTGGCGATGAACTCCTCGGCGGCGTTCACATAGTGGATCATCCGGTCGTAGGCCTGTTTGGCATCGTCGCCGAACGTGAAAATGCCATGCTTGTCGAGAATCAGGCCCTCGACCGTCGGGTCGGCGTCAAAGACATCGGCCGCCGCCTTCGCCAGGTCGAAGCCCGGCATGATGTAAGGCACGAACCCCATCTTGTTGCCGAAGACCTTCTTGCTCAGTGCCTCGCTATCATCCTGGTCGACGATGGCCAGAACGGCGGTCGAGTGCGTATGGTCGACGAATTTATGCGGCAGGAAGGCGTGTAGCAGCGTCTCGACCGAGGGGTTTGGCGAAGACGGGTCGATGAGGTTCACCCGCTGCAGGGCGACCATATCCTCGTCGGAGAGTTTCTTGAGCGACCGCGCCTTGAGCAGGGCGCCGAGCTTGACCGCCGGCAGGCCCTGCGGCTCGATGACGCCCATGTCCCAGCCGCTGCCCTTGACGCAGAGCACGTCCCATTCGTCGCCGACGAGGTCGGTGGCCTTTGTCTTGCAGGATGTGTTGCCGCCGCCATGCAGGACAAGCCGCGGTTCGCCGCCCAGAAGCCTGGTCGTATAGACGCGCAGCGCCAGGTCGCGGGCAACGCCCTCTGTTGCATAGTCGGCAACCAGCTTCTCCGCGTCGCCGTCATTCCACAGGTTCTTCATGTTCGCTTCGTCCAATTTCTCTTTGTTTGTGAACAGGAACGCCGCGACGCTTTGATGACAATGCGCCCGCGGCGGCGTTTTGCGTATCTAGGCGACCTTTTCCGCCGCCGGTCCGGCATGGTCGAGCAGCCGTCGCGCCATCCGGGCGCCGACCACCAGATGCGTGCACAGCCCACCTGCGATCGCCGCCACCAGCGGCTCGAATTTGTTGTCTTCCTGCACCACCACCAGGCGTTTTTCGATCTTGCGCAGCGATGACAGCTCCGCCGAAATGATCCGCCGGTTGTAGCTGCAGTCGAGCGCCTTGCCTTGCCCGTCGATGATCTGCCCGGCGATGACGCCGGCGGCCCCGGCACGGCGCAGCACCTCCATTTCGCTCGCAGTCAGCGCGCCGCATTTGACAACATGGCTGTCGGCGTCGACGGTGCCGACCGAGTAAAGCGCCAGGTTGCACGCACTGATGCCCGACAACTGCTCGCGGATCACCGGCTCGGCGCGTAGGCCGCGTGCCAGTTCCTCTGTCGTCAGCACCAGCGGTGCGTAGAAATTGAGCCCCTTGGCGTTGAGCCGGCGTGCGATTTCCATGGTGCATTGGTCAGGCCGGTAGGAATAGGGGGCTCCCAGATTGCCGCAGAGCTGCACCACCGTGACATCCTGCAGATCGGCATAGGACATGATGTCGGCGATCGTATAGATGGTCCTTCCCCACGCGACGCCGATGCGGTCGCCCTTCTTGATCAGTTCGAGAAAGACGCTGGCCGCCAGCACCGCGATGTCGGTCGACGGATCGGCGACATGGCCGTTTTCCGGCGCGATCCAGACGGCATCGAGCTTCAATGCGTCTTCGAGCTTGCGCGCCATGACATCGTCGGTGAAAAGCTGGGTTGAGGTCGAGATGTTGACGATGCCGGTCTCGCGCGCCTTGCGCAGATACATGGCGACCGAGGCTCGGGAAATCTTGAGCTGGCTGGCCACCTGATCCTGACGCAGGCCATGGGCATAGTAGAGCCAGGCGGCCTTGTGGATAAGCTGTTCTGCCGGTCGGATCGCCATGCCATCTCCTCGCTGACATTATTCATGGCTCTCGACAAAAGTCAAATCGAGCGGGGGTAAATGGTACCCTTTCGCGCGCGGAATCTAGATCATCATTGTGCCAAATGCGCTCTATCGTGGCATCGTTGATGGTGACGGGGCGGAGGCCTGTGGTTAGAAGGTTCGAGAACGATATTGGGAGGACGGGATGGCCAATCCCTACGAACAGGATCTCGACAGGAATCCAGCCAACCACCAGCCGCTGACGCCGCTCAGCTATCTGGAGCGGGCGGCAAAGACCTTTCCCGACCATGTCGCGATCATCCATGGCAGTCAGCGCACGACCTATCGTGATTTCTGGCGGCGGTCGCTGAAGCTTGCCTCGGCGCTGCAGAGGCGCGGCGTCGGCAAGGGCGACACCGTCACCGTGATGTTGTCCAACACGCCGCCGATGTTGGAAGCGCATTTCGGCGTGCCGATGACCAAGGCGGTACTGCATTCGCTCAACACCCGCCTTGACGCCGCGGTCATCGCCTTCCAGCTCGACCATGCCGAAACCAAGGTGCTTGTCGTCGATCGCGAATTCGCAAATGTCGTCAGCGAGGCGCTGGCGCTGGCTAAGGTAGAACCGCTGGTCATCGACTACGACGATCCCGAATACGCCGCCGACGCCCCATATCCCAAGGCCCAGCGGATCGGCACGCTCGACTACGAGAACTTCGTCGCGGGCGGCGACGAGGATTTCGCCTGGTCGATGCCCGACGACGAATGGGACGCGATCTCGCTCAACTACACGTCCGGTACCACAGGCAATCCGAAGGGCGTTGTCTATCACCATCGCGGTGCGGCACTGATGGCCTACGCCAACACCATCCATGCCGGCATGGGCAAGCATGCGGTGTATCTGTGGACGCTGCCGATGTTCCACTGCAATGGCTGGTGCTTTCCGTGGACGCTGGCCGTGCAGGCCGGCACCCATGTCTGCCTGCGCTGGGTGCGGCCGAAGCCGATTTACGACGCCATCGCCGATTACGGCGTCACTCATCTGTGCGGCGCGCCGGTCGTCATGTCGGTGCTGATCAATGCCAGGGACGAGGACAAGCGGCAATTTCCGCAGACGGTCGCCTTCAGCACGGCCGCAGCACCGCCGCCGGAAGCGGTGCTGTCGGGCATGGCCGATGTGGGCTTTGCGGTCATCCACCTCTATGGCCTGACCGAGACCTATGGCCCGGCCGTCGTCAACGAATGGCATGGCGAATGGGATGGGCTGGAGAAGGGTCTCAGGGCGGCGAGGAAGGCCAGGCAAGGCGTGCGCTATGCCGCGCTCGAGGATCTGACGGTGATGGACCCCGAGACGATGGAGGAGACACCGGCTGACGGCGAGACGATCGGCGAGGTCATGTTCCGCGGCAACATCGTCATGAAGGGCTATCTGAAGAACCGCAAGGCGACCGACGAGGCCTTCGCCGGCGGCTGGTTCCACTCGGGCGACCTAGGCGTCAGGCATCCCGACGGCTACATCCAGCTCAAGGACCGCTCCAAGGACATCATCATTTCCGGCGGCGAGAACATCTCATCGATCGAGGTCGAGGAGGCGCTTTACAAGCATCCCGCCGTCGCCTCCTGCGGCGTCGTCGCCAGGCCCGACGACAAATGGGGCGAGGTACCGGTCGCCTATGTCGAGCTGAAGCCGGGCAGGACGGCGACCGAGGCAGAGATCACCGATCACTGCCGCGCTCTGCTCGCCCGCTTCAAGGTGCCGAAAGCGGTGCTCTTCGCCGAAATCCCGAAGACCTCGACCGGCAAAATCCAGAAGTTCAGGCTGAGGGAGATGGCGAAGGAGGCCTAGCCACGCGGAAACCTCGCGCGAGAAGGTGCCGTCCCTTGCGTTTGGACTTGTCGAACACTCGATTGCGCGCTCTCAAAACATGTCTCGCGGCAGTCGGATCGGCTGAACGAAGCAAAAAGATCACTCAGTGTCGGATCGAGCACCTCCCGATCGTCCTCGATACAGAACCAGTTCGACGGAGAATATCCAGCAGGAGGAGAATTCTAATGGAGAACACGGAGCGTGACGCCGAGGCACATATCCAGGCGCTAATCGAGCGTTGGGCGAACGCCGTGCAGCAGCAGGACCTGGAGACAATCATTGCGGATCACGCGACGGACCTTCTGATGTTCGATGTCCCACCGCCGAACGAACTCAGTGGAATTGAGGCCTACCGGGATAGCTGGGGTCCGTTCTTCGAGCACTTCAAGCAGGGCGGCGTTTTCGCGATCGAGCGGCTAGATGTCACGGCGGGCGACCGGGTTGCTTTTGCAACCGCATTGCTGCGGTGCGGCACCAGCGAAGAGCTTGAAAAGGACCCGGCAACCCGCCTCCGGCTTACCGTCGGACTACAGAAGGAAGGTGATCGTTGGATTATCGCTCACGAGCATCACTCGGGGCCAATGGGTACACCAAGTCGCCGATCTGTTGGTGAAACCATGTTGGGCCATCGCCCAGCTCGAGCCGCCCCGCCGCAGCGAGCCACCACCAAGCCCCTAGCGTGTTGTGTCCGCCTGCACCGAAAACCTCTACGCCTTTCGGCGTGAAAGAGCGCAATTTCCAATCGGCGTCCGCCCGGGTCGCCGGCAGGACAAAGGTGGTCTCGGACTGGTTGAACTCACGTGCAATGTTCTGCATGAGCTCGAGCGCCAACTCGCCACCGCCGTCCACAACCGCAAGTGAATTGCCCGTCAGCGGCGCCACCGCGAAGACATCGACGAAATGAAATGGAATTGTTCTGCTCATGGTTTCCTCCGGTGACCGCGGCCCGTTTCCGTTGTTCGGCTAAATGTTTGGAAGGTCGCCATTGTCCCGCATTGCAGAACAATCTCTAATGCATGTCGCGCAAAAGTGTGCAGCGGTTTTGCGATAACGACGTGCACAAAACAACGACCTAAAGCGCGTCGCGTGAGTTCGGTCAAATGCGACGCGCTTTAGCGAAGATGCGAGAGCACGTTGAGCAACTTGCCAGTCGGGTCGGCAATGAAGAAACGTCTTACGCCCCACGGTTCGTCGGTCAGATCATAGACCACTCTGCAACCGATCTCGTTTGCGCGAAGATATACCTCGTCGACATTGTCGACCTCGATCGACAGATCGGGTACGGGGGTGCCTGAGCCACCCTCGCTGGCGATGCTGATCTGGGGAATGGTTGTTTCCCGGGACGCCAGCGTGACGAGCCACCCGTGATCCATGACGGCATCGAGCCCGAACAGGTCGGTATAGAACTTCCGAACGTCAGGAATGCTGTCTGTTGCGATATTCGAGACTATGCGCAGCACGGTCATCCCAACTCTCCTTTCCGCGGCTTGGATGATAACGCATTGCTGCGCGCTTACGGAGCACGTCTTGAATGAAATAAGGCGCCCGATCACCTGAGCCTGGCGGGTGGCCCGTGCACGGCCCGCAGCAGGCTTCATTAACTCTGTTCACGCCCAAGTTGTGTCAACAGATGTCACCGGTCGCCCAACGAAGGTAACATCGACGTTGACATCCGGTCGATTTCGAATTACGAGTGACGAAATTCAAAATTCGTCATTCGTAAGGGTTAACGAAACAAGATGCATGATACCCTCGATACGGCCGACCTGGTCCGGCAGGAGAATGTCGCGCGCATCCTCGATTGCGCAGAGCGACTGTTCCGCCACTACGGCTACGGCAAAACCAATGTCGCCGACATAGCGCGTGAACTCGGCATGTCGACGGCGAACATCTACCGTTTCTTCGCCTCCAAGGTTGAGATCCACCAAGCCGTTTGCGGCCGTATGCTCGCTACCTGCTACCAACTGACCTACGACGCCTGCCATAGTCCCGGAACGGCCAGCGAAAAGCTTCGCCGCTACGTGCAAACGCATTATCAGTGGACCCGCGACACCATGCTCGACCAGGAGAAGGTGCACGAAATGGTGGTCGTTGCCATCGAACGCGATTGGCACGTCATCGAGAAGCATATCGACAGGATCCGCGGCTTGGTGGAGGAGGTGATCCGCGAGGGAATCGCAGCAGGCGAGTTTGCCGACCGGGACCCGGAAGTCGCTTCGCGGTGTTTCGGCGCCGCTATCATCACCCTCTGTCACCCGCAAATGGTCGCCCAGTGCCTTGCCAAGAAGAATCGGGCGATGCCGGACGAGCTTATCGAGTTTGCCATCAGGGCTTTGAAGAAATGACCGGCGGCGTCCGCAGGGCGTCCACAATCCATCTCCAGTTCGGGAGTACGCAAGTGCCTTTGTCCAAATCCATCATGAACAGGCTGCCGGCTATTGGACCGGCACTGGTCGTCGTCGCGGCGCTTGGGCTCGCCGGTTGCTCGCAAGAAAAAGTGGAAGTCAAGGACATCCTCCGGCCGGTCAAGGTCGTCGAGATCGCCAAGGCGAACGATACCCGTGAGCTCTCCTACTCCGGATCGGTGCGCGCCCGCACCGAGATGAATCTCGGGTTCCGTATCAACGGCAAGATCACCGAGCGCCTGGTCGACATCGGTCAGCGCGTGAAGCCGGGCGACGTTCTGGCCCGCATCGATCCCGCCGACTACGCCCTTTCGGTCAAGAGTGCCGAGGCCAGCCTCGAGGCCGCCGAGCGGCAGGTCGAGACAACGGGCCTTGCCCGCCGTCGTGCCGAACAGCTGTTTGCCAAGACCTTCGCGTCGAAATCGCAGCTCGAACAGGCGACGCTCAGCTACGATCAGGCGGTCGCCACCCGGAATTCCGCGCGCTCATCGCTTGACCAGGCGAAGAACCAGGTCCTCTACACCGACCTCAAGGCGGACAGGGACGGCATCGTCACATCAGTCACCGCCGATGTCGGTCAGGTGGTCGGCTCCGGCACGCCGGTTGTGACCGTTGCCGTCGATGGCGAAAAGGAAGTGCTGATCGCCGTTCCGGAAATGGATATCGCCCAGTTCAAGCCGGGCAAGAACGTAAAGGCAAGCTTCTGGTCCGACGATGCGCTGACGCTCGACGGCAAGGTCCGTGAAGTCGCCGGCAGCGCCGATCAGCAGTCGCGTACCTTTGCCGTTCGCGTCAGCCTGCCCAACGATCCGCGCGTGCTTCTCGGCATGACCGCCAACATCGAGGCTTCGGCGGCCAACAACAGCCCGCAGAGCGTATCGATCCCGTTGAGCGCGCTGGCGCAAAAGGAAGGCCAGCAGATCGTCTGGACCGTGGACCGCAACGGCGAGACCGTCCATGCGCGTCCGATCAAGGTAGCCGAATTCACCGCCGACGGCGTGCATGTTGCCGAAGGATTGAACCCTGGCGACGTCGTCGTTGCGGCGGGCACGCAATTCATGACCGAGAATCTGAAGGTCAAGCTGACCGGCGATGCGGTGCAGCAGTCCGCATCGGCGGACGACGACAGCGACGCCGCCAAGCGCGTGCGCTGACGGCCAAGAATAAAACGGCTTTTCCTCGCATCGGCGCAAGCCGCGAGGTCATGCGGTTCATGGTTTCCGGGCGGCAGGTGCCCGATTGTCGAGACGTCAGGTCGATGTAGCCCCCCACATCGATCCCCGCGTCCCACCGCGATGAGTGTTTCTCCGCTCGGAAAGCCTCGCCGCCCGGAAGCCAGCATTAGAAGCTCAGTGGGCATGCCATGTGCGTGCGCTGACGATCAGACAAATGGACTGGCGCTATGACCACCGACACCAATGAGAAGCGGCCCTTCAATCTTTCGCGCTGGGCAATCGGGCACCCGAGCATGGCGCGGTTCCTGTTCGGCCTGATCATCGTTGCCGGTGCGCTCGGCCTGATGCGCATGGGCCAGAAGGAAGACCCGGACTTCACCTTCCGCGTCATGGTGGTCCAGGCTGTCTGGCCGGGGGCCTCGATCCAGGAGATGGAGGATCAGGTCGTCAACAAGATCGAGCGCAAGCTACAGGAAACGCCGCATCTCGATTTCGTCCGTTCCTACACGCGCGCCGGCAGCGCCATCATCACCTTGCAGGTGGAAGGCGACACCAATCCAACGCAGGTCGCGGATGCCTTTTACCAGGTACGCAAGAAGGTCGGCGATATCGCCAATGAGCTGCCTCAAGGGCTGCTTGGGCCCTACTTCAACGATGAGTTCGGCGACACTTTCATCACCCTGCATTCGATCAGCGGCGACGGCTACAGCTATCCCGAGCTGAAGAAACTAGCCATCCAGGCGCGTGACATGCTGCTGACGACGCCCGGCGTCGAGAAGGCCGTGATCATCGGCGACCAGCCGGAAAAACTCTACATCGACGTTTCGTCCAAGGTGCTTGCGGAGCGTGGCCTGACGCTCACCGATCTGCAGAACGCGATCAAGGGCCAGAACAATGTCGATCCGGCAGGCTCGGTCGATACCGGCCAGCGTTCGGTGCGCATCTCGGTCGAAGGCAACGTCACGGAGGCGGCCGACATCCGCGAACTTCGCCTGCGCGCCGGCAACCAGGTGACGCGCCTGGGCGACATCGCAACCGTGACCACAGGCCTCGAAGACCCCTATCAGCGCAAATACCGCTTCAACGGCCACGACAGTGTCCAGGTCGGCGTCGTCATGGCCAAGGGCTTCAACGTCACCGATGTCGGCAAGGAGGTCGAGGCGACCTATCACCGCTTCGAAGAAGCGTTGCCTTACGGCGTTTCGGTCGATCAGATCGCCGACCAGCCGGAAGTCGTGCGGGAAGCGGTGAGCGAGTTCATGAAGGCGCTTGGCGAGGCGCTGCTGATCGTGCTTGTCGTCTCGTTCTTGACGATCGGCTGGCGTTCGGGCCTGGTGATCGCGATCACCATTCCGCTCGTTTTGGCCGCCACCTTCGCCATCATGTACGAGATCGGCATCGATCTGCAGCGCATTTCGCTCGGCGCGCTGATCATCGCGCTCGGCCTGCTCGTCGACGACGCGATGATCGTCGTCGAAATGATGGAGCGTAAGCTCGAGGAAGGACTGGTCAAAATCGAGGCGGCGAGCTTCGCCTATACCTCGACGGCCTTCCCGATGCTGAGCGGCACGCTGATCACCACCGCCGGCTTCATCCCGGTCGGCTTCGCGGCCTCGACGGCCGGTGAATACGTACGCACGCTGTTCTATGTCGTCGGCATCGCGCTGGTCGTGTCCTGGTTCGTGGCGGTCTACTTCACGCCGTGGCTCGGCCACATGATCCTCAAGCAGCGAAAACACGCCGGCAACCATCACGATGTCTTCGACACGCGCTTCTACCGCCGGCTTCGCGCCACCGTCGGCTGGTCCGTGCGCCACCGCATCATCGTGCTAGTCATGACGCTGGTGACCTTCGCCACCAGCCTGTGGGCGTTCCAGTTCATCCCGCAGAATTTCTTCCCGCAGTCGTCGCGTCCGGAAATCCTCGTCGACCTCTGGCTGCCGGAGGGCACCAGCATCAAGGAAGTCGAGACGCAGGCCAAGGCGCTCGAGACCAGGATGATGGACGACAAGGACAAGCGCTTCATCGCCACCTATATCGGCGAGGGCGCGCCGCGCTTTTTCCTGCCGCTCGATCAGCAGCTTCGCAATCCGAACTTCGCCCAGCTTCTGGTGATGGCCAATGACGAACCGGCCCGCGAGCGGCTGATCGTCAAGCTGCGCACCATTCTGGCCGAGGATTTCCCGTCGGTCCGCGCCAAGGTTGACCGCCTGTTCCTCGGGCCGCCCACGGGCTGGCCGGTGCAGATGCGCGTCATGGGTCCGGATCGCCAGGAGGTGCGCCGCATCGCAGACGAGGTGAAGGCGAAGTTCCAGGCAAATCCGCTGCTCGGCGCCGTCCACGACGACTGGCTGGAGCCGGTGCCGGAGATGAAGCTGGTGATCGACCAGGATCGCGCCCGTGCGCTCGGCGTCACCTCGCAGCGCATCCGCCAGATGCTGCAGGCGACCATGTCGGGCGCGCCGCTCGATGATTTCCGCGACGGCGAGGAGACCGTTTCGATCGTCGCCCGCGAACCGGAAGCAAGCCGTCACTTGCTGTCGGCGGTCGACTCCGTCTCTGTCCCGACGGATTTCGGTGGCTTCGTGCCGCTGTCGCAGGTCGCCAAGGTCGTACCGGTGCTGGAGCAAGGCGTCGAGTGGCGGCGCGACCGCCTCCCGACCATCAGCGTGCGTGCCACGTTGCCGGATGGCGTGCAGTCGAACGATGTCGTGATGAAGATGTACAGCGAGATGCAAGGCCTGCGCGACAGCCTGGCGCCCGGCTACAACATCGAGATCCAGGGCGGCGCCGAGGATTCGGCCGAAAGCCAGGCCTCCATTGCTGCGAAAGCTCCAATCATGCTGGCCGTCATCGTCGTGCTGCTGATGATCCAATTGCAGCATTTCGGCAAGGCGATGCTGGTGCTGGCGACCGGTCCGCTCGGCATCATCGGTGCTGCGGCGGCACTTTTGATCAGTGGTGCGCCCTTCGGCTTCGTCGCCATCCTCGGCGTGATCGCCCTACTCGGCATCATCATGCGCAACTCGATCATTCTGGTCGACCAGATCGACCAGGATATAGCGGCCGGCATGGAGCGCTCGGAGGCCATAATCGGCTCGGCGGTCCGCCGTTTCCGGCCGATCATGCTGACCGCGCTGACGGCGGTCCTGGCGCTGATCCCGATCTCGCGCGGCGTCTTCTGGGGTCCGCTCGCCTATGCCATGATGGGCGGCATCCTCGTTGCCACGGTGCTCACTATCCTCGTCCTTCCGGCAGGCTATGCCTTGTTCTTCGGCAGGGAGCGCAAGAAGGCCGAGGATGCGGAGCAGGCGGCCGAGCCGGAGCTGGCAGAAAACGACGACAGGCCGCGACTGGCTCTGGCCGCCGAATAGAGCTGTTGGCAGATGTGACGCCCAGGGGTTAAATCCGCCCACCGGCAGAGCGCTGGAGGAGGACGTCATGACCGTAGCTCAGACACCGGTGGCGCTGCGCCAGCCGATCGACGGACGCCACCGTCAGATGTTCGTCGATGGCGCCTGGGTCGACGCCCGCTCGGGCCGCACCATGGAGACCCGCAATCCAGCCACCGGCGCGGTCATTGCCACGGTGCCGCGCGGCAACCGCGATGATATCGAGCTGGCGGTGGCCGCGGCGCGCCGGGCCTTCGACGGGGCGTGGAGCCGGTATAAGCCTTACGAGCGACAGGTGCTGCTCCTCAGGATCGCCGACCTCTTCGAAAAGCACTGGGAGGAGATCAGTCGCTCGGACACGACCGACATGGGCATGCCGATCGTGCGTACCCGTGCCAACCGCAACCGCGTCATCGGTATGCTGCGCTACTACGCCGGCATGGCGACGTCCCTGCATGGCGAGACGATTGAGAACTCGCTGCCGGGCGAAATCGTCTCCTTCACGCGCAAGGAGCCGGTCGGCGTCGTCGGCGCCATTATCCCCTGGAACGCACCGACGGCCGCTTCGATCTGGAAGATCGGGCCAGCGCTTGCCGCGGGCTGCACCGTGGTGCTGAAACCTTCGGAAGAGGCGCCGCTGACGCCGCTTCTGATCGCCGACATCATGAACGAGGCCGGCGTTCCGCCAGGCGTCGTCAACATCGTAACCGGCACCGGTGCGGAGGCAGGTGCCGCTCTTTCCGAGCATATGGGCGTCGACAAGATCGTCTTCACCGGCTCGACGGCAACGGGCCAATCGATCGTCCGCGCCTCGGCCGGCAACCTCAAACGCGTCTCGCTGGAGCTTGGCGGCAAGTCGCCGGTCATCGTCTGCGCCGACGCCGATCTCGACAGGGCGGTGCCGGTCGCGGCGATGTCGGTGTTCGCCAATTCCGGCCAGATCTGCATCGCCGGCTCGCGCCTGTTCGTCGAACGCTCCATCCATGACGAGTTCGTCGAGCGCCTGGCGATCTATGCCAAGGGCCTCAGGATCGGCGACGGCATCGACCCGGCGACCGAGATCGGCCCGCTCGTCTCCGAAAAGCAGCTGCAACGGGTCGCCTCGTATCTCGAGGCCGGCACGGCGGAGGGCGCGACCCTCGTCACCGGCGGTGAACGCCTTATGGAGGGTGCGCTGGCCGCCGGCAATTTCGTCGCGCCGACGGTTTTTGCCGGTGTCTCGGACGACATGAGGATCGCGCGCGAGGAAATCTTCGGGCCGGTCATCTCGGCATTGCCGTTCGATACGCTCGACGAGGCGGTCGAGCGAGCCAACAACACGCCCTACGGTCTTGCCGCAGGGGTCTTCACCCAAAATCTCGCCACCGCCCACCAGCTTTCCAGGAAAATCCGCGCCGGCTCGGTCTGGGTGAACACCTATCACGCCATCGATCCGGCCATGCCTTTCGGCGGCTACAAGATGAGCGGCTACGGCCGCGAGGGCGGTGCCGAGCACCTCGACGAGTATCTCAACACCAAGGGCGTGTTCATCAAGATCGATTGAGTCTCACGCGGGATATGGCATGAAACGAAAAAACCCGCCTCGGCGGCGGGTCATCGGTGCCAATCGGCACTACAGCTAAATTACTAGCATAACTGCCGGCACAAAGCAAGAACAAACGTGCAAGGGGATCGAGCGCGCATCGCGCGCTCAATCTTTGAGGCGGAGGTCAGATGACGAACAGCGAGTTGGCGAGCAGCATCACCACGACGCCGGCGATCAGCGTCAGGTAGGGCAGGATGCCCGCCTTTCTGACGGCGAGATCGGATGAGGTCATGCCGAGATCAGCCAGCATGTGGTCGGGGAGTTTGCCCTTGTCCTGGATGTAATGCCGGAAGCAGAACACCGGGATTATGAGGGCAGCCGTAATCAGTCCTGCCCACAGCGCCATCGGGTTCCAGATCTTTGCACCGGCGCCCATGAAGATCATGTTGACATAGGCAAGGATGGCGCCGAGGCCGAGCAGCCAGCTCGGTGCCTTCCACGGCCGCGCGATATGGCCGTTGTCGATGCGATGGATCCAGCCGGCATTGAGGTTGAGGAAGTTGAAGATGATGTAGCCGCAATTCGACACGGCGAGGATGAAGAAGAAGCTGGTCGCGTCGGCCGAAGCGATGGCCAGCACGGCCAGATTGAAGATCAGGTCGGTCCACATCGCCCGCGTCGGGGCGCCGTGCTCGTTGACATGGCTGAGATAGCGCGGCAGCCAGCCGTCGACTGAGCCCTGATAGAGCGTGCGCGAGGACCCCGCCATCGCCGTCATGATGCACAGCACCAGGGCCAGGATCATCAGCATCACCAGAAGGCTATGGATCAGCTGTCCGCCGCCGACCATGCCGGCCAGTGCGTCGGCAACGCCGGAGCCGTCGACGATCGGGGTCGCCAGCATGCCATTCAAGCCGAGCACGCCCTGGAAGGTGAACGGCACCAGGATGAACAGCAGCATGCATAGCAGGCCGGAATAGAAGATCGCCTTGAAGGTGTCGGTGCCGGGATTCTTGAACTCGGACGTGTAGCAGACGGCAGTCTCGAAACCGTAGGTCGACCAGGCGGCGATGAACATGCCGCCGAGAACGAGCGTCCAGCCGGCAATGTTCCACGCCCCGGGCTCCGGCGCGTAGGCGGCCGCCAGCGGCACCAGCGGCGAAAAATTCGCCCAGTCGATCTGGCCGGTGACGATCGGCACGACGCCGACGATCAGCATCGGAATGATGACGAACAGGCCGATATATTTCTGCACGTTTGCCGTGCCCAGGATGCCGCGATGCTGGATGGAGAAGATGATCAGCATCAGCACGGCGCCGATGAAGAAGGTGGCGTTGAAGGTGAAGGAGACCGGACCCAGCGTGTGCCCGTAGAGCGTCCAGTTGCGGATCGCCGGTGTGGCGGCCGCGGTCACCGCCGTGATGGCATCGGCGGCACTCGTTCCGGCGTTAGCCGCGATATAGGCGGCGACTTCCGGCGAGGCGTCGGTAAACAGCGGCACCGGCGCCAGCGCGTTGAGGATATAGGCGGCGGCGATCGAGCAGCCGAGCGACAGCACCGGCGACCAGGCGAACCAGTTGCACCACACCGACAGCGGCGCGATGAACTTGGAATAACGCAGCCAGGCGGTGGCGCCATAGATCGAGGCGCCGCCGGACTTGTTCGGAAACAGGCCGGCGATCTCGGCATAGGTGAAGGATTGCAGGAAGCCCATGATCATGGACACCGTCCAGATCAGGAAGGCCAGCTTGCCGGTCGTGCCGGCAATGCCGCCGATCGAAAACAGGACAAGGGCGGGAACGCCGCTCGCCACCCAGAAGGCGCCGCGCCAATCGATATTGCGGTGCAGCTGCCCTTCGGCAGGCGGCACCAGGGCAGAGACTATTGTGCTCATATACGTGGATTCCCCATTTTTGATGTTCCCCATCGACGACAGCCGACACCTCGCGATGCGTCACCGACGCACGCGTTGAAACGAGCTCAGGCGGTTTCCGCTCAGTAGTATTTTTTTCTTGGCAGTGAAGATTGATCCGTCACGCTTTCACGTCAAGCGTTTTGTGAAGCTGTGCACATCGCAGATGCGGAACACGCTCTTACCTTCTCCCCTTGTGGGGAGAAGGTGGCCTCGCGAAGCGAGATCGGATGAGGGGTGATCCAGCTTGCCACCGACAGCACTCCGTCCAGCACCCCTCTTCCGTCTCGGCGCTGCGCGCCGATCCACCTTCTCACCGGGGGGAGAAGGCAAGGGATGCCACCGTCAGGAGCGCGGTCTGCTCTTTTGCGGATCGTAATGGGCGAAGGGCACGACGCGCGCCGGCAGCCGCTTGCTGTGGCCGTCGAGCTTGCCGATCTCGACCTCGGTGCCGATCGCGGCATGGGTGACGTCGAGCCTGGCCAGCGCGATGGTCTTGTTCAGCACCGGCGAACGCATGCTCGAAGTGATTTCGCCGATCTGGGCGCGGCCGACATGGACGCAATCGCCATGCCCAACCGCGACATTGGCGTCGATGTCGAGGCCGACCAGCTTCCTCTGCGGGTTTTCCTTGCGCCGGATCAGCGCCTCGCGCCCGATGAAATCGTCGGTCTTGGTCTTCAGCGGCACCGTGAAGCCGATGCCGGCCTCGAACGGATCGGTCTGGTCGGAAAATTCATAGCCGGCAAAGATCAGACCGGCCTCGATGCGCACCATGTCTAGCGCCTGCAATCCCATCGGCTTCAAGCCATGCGGCTGGCCGGCCTCCCAGATGACGTCGAACACCTTTTCCGCGTCGCGCGGATGGCACCAGATCTCGTAGCCGAGTTCGCCGGTGTAGCCGGTGCGCGAAACGACGACCGGAATGCCGTTGCCGCCGCCGATCCGCGCGACGGCGAAACGGAACCATTCGAGCTCCTCGATCGACGGCTGCAGCGGCGAGGTCCAGATGATCTCTTTCAGGATGTCGCGGCTCTTCGGTCCTTGCACGGCGACATTGTGCATCTGGTCGGTGGAAGAGCGCACCAGCACGTTGAGGCCGAGTTTTGTCGCGGTGTCGCGCAGCCATTCGCCGGAAAGATCGTCGCCGCCGACCCAGCGGAAATTATCCTTGCCGAGCCTCAGCAGCGTGCCGTCGTCGATCATGCCGCCATGCTCGTAGCACATGGCGGAATAGACCACCTGGCCGACGCCGAGTTTTTTCACGTCGCGGGTCAGCGTGTATTGCAGCAGCGCTTCCGAATCCGGGCCGGTGACCTCGAATTTGCGCAGCGGCGAAAGGTCCATGATCACCGCGTCCTGCCGGCAGGCCCAGTATTCGGCGATCGGCCCCTCCTTGGCGAAGGCGTTGGCCAGCCAATACCCCCTGTACTCGACGAAGTTGCGGGTGTGCCTGGCAAAGCTCGAATGAAATGATGTCTCGCGGGTCATTTTCGGTTCCGAATCGGGCGTCATGCGTCTGGCGATCGCTCGCGAGAATTTGTGCTGGCCGGAATAGGTCCTCACATGGATGTCGGTCAGGTTCCAGCCATTGGCCGGCGTCGTGTCGTCGGGGCAGGCGGATGAGACGCAGACGATGTCGGTCAAGGCGCGCAGCAGCACATAGTCGCCCGGCCGCGACCACGGCTCATCGGAAACCATGACGCCATGCGCGTCGATCGCCGTGTTGAAGAAGAAGTTGATCGCCATCCAGCCGGCGCGAGGATTTACACCCTTGTCCGACAGCGCACGGTTGAAATTCTCCGAGCAGTTGGGGTGACCGGGGTAGCCGATGTCGTCGTAATATTTGGCAGCGCAAGCGAGCGCGAACGCATCGTGCCGACCGCAAGTGTCCTGCACGACCTCGACCAGCGGCTGCATGTCCTGGTCGTAATATTTCGAGTGCAGGCCGGGCATCGGGTAGCTCGAACCCATCAGCGTGCGGGTCGTCGTCACGTCGAGCGGATGGTCGCGTCCCTTGTCGAGCTTGCGCGCCGAAAAGCACTGGAAGTCCGTGCATTGGCGCCCGTCGACATCGATGATCTGCAGATAGTCGCCGGCTTTGACGAAGTAGGATTCGGCGGTCGCCGAATGGACGCGCAAATCGAGCACTGGATCGGCGAGCGGGTCGCCAAGCTGCGACTTCGCCGCCGGGCGAATGGTGGCGCGCCGCACAATGATGCTGAGCGGCGTCGCCGTGTCATGGCCGTCGACCAGCATAGGACCACCCGGGGCGGCGATGAGCATCGAGCCGTCGCGGGCTACGGTAAAACTCTGTTCGGTGCCGGCAGGGGTGGCGCCACCGAAAACGCGAACCGTCTTTGCCTGATCCAGCTGCACCTGGCGTCGCTCCAGCCCCCGGCGCAAGGAAGCGAGGCTGTCGTCGCCATCGGCCAGCAGCGCCTTGATGCCGGCGGCATTGCTGTTCGATTTCTCGCCGAAAATGCCGGCATCGGTCACGCCGGTCTTGTCCCAGGCGAGCAGCTCGCAGGCCTGCCCGCCTTCGACATTGCGCACGCTGATCGAGTCGCCGGCCTCGACGTCGATAAGCACCGCGCCATTGCCGTGAACAAAATAGCGCTCCATGCCAGCCGGCAGCGCCATCTGGCCGGGCCGCAGGATCAGGCTCGGCCGGGGCGGTCCGGCGGCGACGGCGGAGTAGGGCGACTGGCTCATCTCAACCCCAGTTTCGAGAAACAAGTTTGCCTGTACGTGAAATTATTTTAGCGGCAAGAATAGGCAGCAAGGCCGGATTTGGCAAGGTGAGGCTTCGTGCCGGCCGCAGACACGCGGATGAAACTTTACGCGAATTCCTCGGAATGCCTGATGTCGACGCCGTATTCGGCGCCGGCGTCGAGGATCGTGTGCCACAAGCTTTCGGCGAAGGTTGCAAACAGCAGAAGATTGAACACCGCCTGCCCATCCGGCCGGTCATCGCCGCGCCAGAGATTGACGCTGGTATGGTCGATTGACGTCGTGGCAGCGGCGCCGATCGGAAATGCTGCCGGGTGCAGATCGATCGACGACAATTTCGCCAGCATGGTGCGCGCCTTGGCTCCCGAGACGCTGATCCAGGCGCGCGCATGCGACTGGTCCGACAGCGAGGCGGATTGCGAAAACGCCTGGCTCAATGTGTTTATCTTGTACTTACCGCCCTTCGATAAGACGAGGAACTGATCCGGTCCCGACCAGATGAGCATCACGTCCGAAGCGCTGACCGCCTTCGGCACATCCGGAGCCGCCATGCCGAAACGGGCTGTGGTGGCGCTTGCCAGTTCCGCTCCTTTGCCGTGCCGCGCCATCACCTGGATCAACTCGAAATTACGAACTTCAGTGAGGAAAATGCCAGGCGCGACCTCGCGCGCGCCATAAGCGCCCGCAACAAGCCCGTGCTCCAGCGGACTGCGGGGAAGCCACGAAAATTCAGCCACGCTGGCGCCCTCCATCCGGATCGTAAAAGACGGGATTGCACAGCTCGACATCGTAATCCTCGCCGCGGAGCGGGTCATGCGCATGGACGATCTCGCCGATCCGCTCGCGGCCGCGCTCGACAAGCGCCAGCCCAATCCACTGGTCGAGCGTCGGCGAGAAGCAGACCGACGTGACATAACCCTGATCGTTGGCGAAACCTGGTATCTCGCCCTTCGGAATGACATGTGCGCCGGAGCGCAGGCGGCGCGTCTTGTCGGTCGGTTTGATGCCAACCACGACCTGCCGATCCGCTGCCGCCAGCGCCTCGCGCCCGGCCATGACGCGGCCGATAAAATCCTTCTTGGTCGACATCATCTTGCCAAGCCCGAGGTCGGCGGCCGTCGTCGTGCCATTCAGCTCCGGTCCGGCGACATGGCCCTTTTCGATGCGCATGACGCCGAGCGCCTCGGTGCCATAAGGCGTCACGCCGAATTGTTTGCCGGCCAGCATCAGATTGCGCACCAGCGCGTCGCCGTAGCGGGCGGGAACGGAAATCTCGAACGCCATCTCGCCGGAGAACGAGATGCGGAACAGCCGTGCCTTGATGCCGCCGCGAAGCGCTACTTCCCGCGCCCCCATGAACGGAAAGCCCTCATTCGACAAATCCTCGGCTGGATCGATCATTTCGCGAAGCAGGTCCCGGGTCTTCGGCCCGGCGATCGAGAATTGCGCCCACTGGTCGGAGACGGATGTCAGCTGCACGTCGAGTTGAGGAAACAGCACCTGCCGGCAGAATTCGAGATGCTGCATCACCGGCCCGGCTTTGGCGGTGGTGGTGGTCAGAAAATAATGGTCCTCGGCCAGCCGCGACGTGGTGCCGTCGTCATAGACCATGCCGTCCTCCCGCAGCATCAGCCCGTAGCGCGCTTTTCCCACCGCAAGATTGGAGAAGGTGTTGATGTAGACGCGGTCGAGGAAGGCGCCGGCATCCGGTCCGTGCACGTCGATCTTGCCAAGCGTCGAGACGTCGCAGAAGCCGACGCCAGAGCGCACCGCCTTGACCTCGCGGGTGACCGATTCCAGCCAGTCCTTCTCGCCGGCGCGCGGATACCATTGCGCACGCTTCCACAGGCCGGTGTCGACGAACACCGCGCCCTGTTCGGCTGCCCAGTGATGCGATGGCGTCAGCCTTGTCGCATGGAAGTACTCATCGCGATGATGGCCGGCAAAGGCGCCGATGGCGACCGGCACATAGGGCGGACGGTAGATCGTCGTGCCGGTCTCGGGAATGGACTTGCCTGATACCGCCGCCAGGATGGCGAGGCCGGCGACGTTCGAGGTCTTGCCCTGGTCGGTGGCCATGCCGAGCGTCGTATAGCGCTTGAGATGCTCGACCGATTCAAAGCCTTCGCGCTGCGCCAGTTCGATGTCGGAAGCGGTGACATCATGCTGGTAATCGACAAAGGCCTTCCCTTTGCCGGCGACATGCCAGAGCGGAGTCAGTGAAAAAGCCTCGTCGTCGGCGACTGGCGGCGTGCCGGCATTGCCGTTGTGTCCGGCACTGTGTGCCGCTGCCGCACCGGCGGCAAACCCTTGGCTCAGGCATGCGCCGAGGCCGAAGGCGCCGTTGGCAGCACCGGCGGCCACCATGCCCGGAGGGGCGCCGTCCGGCACGAAGGCTGATATATCGTCCTGCCATTTCGGCCGGCCGCGATGGTATGAGGTCAGCCCGACCGCCGGGTTCCAGCCGCCGGAAACGGCAAGTCCGTCGGCTTCGACTTCCGCGCGTGCGCCGCCGGTCAGCGATATCGAGATTTTCCTGACACCGTCCTTGCCGCCTTCGACACCGGCGACCGAACCGTTCAGCACGGGAAAGCCGGCTTTGGCGGCAAGCGCGCGATGCGCGGCGAACACATCTGGGCGAGCATCGACGACGGCCGCGATCTGCAATCCGGCACTGAGCGCGGTCTCGACCGTGCGCCAGCCATCCTCATTGTTGGTGAACAGGGCGATCCTCTTCGCAGGGGTCGCCGCATAGCGCGCGACGTAGGTCCGCATCGCCGAAGCCATCATCACGCCGGGCGTGTCATTGCCGGCAAAGACGATTGGCCGTTCGATGGCGCCGGCGGCAACGACACAGCGCTTGGCCACGATCCGCCACAGCCGCTGGCGCACCTGGTGTTCGGGCGGCGAGGGCAGATGATCGTTGACCCGTTCGATTGCCCCGTAAGTCCCGCCATCATAGACGCCGAACAGCGTCGTGCGGTTCATGATGCGAACATCGGGCAGCGTGGCGAGTTCGGCCAGGGTGCGGGAAATCCATTCGGCCGCCGGCATTCCGTCGATCGTGCCGCCGTCGGCAAGCAGGCGGCCGCCGAGCGCAAAATCTTCCTCGCACAGGATGACGCGGGCGCCGCAGCGCCCCGCGGCGAGCGCTGCCGCCAGCCCGGCTGGGCCGGAGCCGGCGATCAGTACGTCGCAATACGCCCAGGCCTTGTCGTAATGGTCGGGATCGGCGACGCCAGGTGTGCGTCCAAGCCCTGCGGCGCGGCGGATCGCCGGCTCGTAGATCGCTTCCCAGAACTTCGCCGGCCACATGAAGGTCTTGTAGTAGAAGCCGGCGACGAAGATCGGCGAGAACAGCTGGTTCACCGCCATCAGGTCGTGGCGCAGCGACGGCCAGCAGTTCTGGCTGGCCGCTTCCAGACCGTCATAAAGTTCTGCCGTGGTCGCCTTGGTGTTCGGCTCGCGCCGCGCGCCCGTGCGTAGCTCGACCAGCGCGTTGGGTTCTTCCGAGCCTGATGTCAGGATGCCGCGCGGCCGGTGGTATTTAAACGAGCGGCCGACCAGCTTGACGCCATTGGCGATCAGCGCCGAGGCAAGCGTGTCGCCCTGGAAGCCGGCAAAGGTTTTGCCGTCGAAGCGAAAGTTCAGCGGCGCCGAGCGGTCGATGAGGCCGCCGCTCTCCAGCCGGTGCGTCTGCGCGTGACTAACCATCAGGCGCCAACCTTTGCAGCGCCTGCGCCCGCCGCCGGCTCGACCGAGGAAATCTCATGTGTCAGCGTGTTGCGGGTGATCTTCAGCCAGGCCCGGCAGCCGCCAGCATGGTACCAATGTTCGCTCATCGCACCGGCAATGTTGTCGCGCAGATAAACATAGTCGAAGACGTCGTCCTCCGGGGCGCCGGCTGCCGGACGAACCGGCTTGGCGTCGCCGAGATAGCTGAACTCGCCGAGTTCGCGTTCGCCGCAGAAGGGACAGACAATACGCATGCTTTTTGGACCGTCCTCAGTGTAGGTTCGGTTGGGCGCCGACGCCCTTTTCATCGATCACAGCACCCCGCCGGAACCGGTCAAGGCGGAACCGCGCCGCTTCTGTGTGCAGTTCGTCGCGGGCCAGAAGATGGGCAAAGACGAGGCCGGAGCCGGGCGTCGCCTTGAAGCCGCCATAGCACCACCCGGCATTGAGGTAGAGCCCGTCCACCGGCGTCTTGTCGATGATCGGCGAACCGTCCATCGACATGTCCATGATGCCGCCCCACTGGCGCAAGAGGCGCACGCGGCCGATCATCGGCATCAGCGCCATGCCGCCCTCGCAGACGTCTTCCATGACCGGCATGTTGCCGCGCTGGGCATAGGAATTGTAGCCATCTATGTCGCCGCCGAAGACCAGTCCGCCCTTGTCGGACTGGCTGACATAGAAATGGCCGGCGCCGAAGGTCATGACGTTGGGGAGCAGCGGCTTGATCGCCTCGGAGACGAAGGCCTGCAGCACATGGCTTTCGATCGGCAGGCGCAGGCCCGCCATCGCCGCGACACGCGACGAACTGCCGGCGACGGCCATGCCGACCTTGCCGGCGCCGATTGTGCCGCGCGAAGTCTCGACGCCGGTCACTTTGCCGTTGGCGTCGCGCGAAAAACCTGTCACCTCGCAATTCTGGATGATGTCGACGCCGAGCGCGCTCGCCGCATGGGCGTAGCCCCAGACCACCGCGTCGTGGCGCGCCGTGCCGCCGCGCCGCTGCAGCAGGCCGCCTTGCACGGGAAAGCGTGGATTGTCGAAGTTCAGGAACGGCATCATCTTCTTGACCGCCGCCAGGTCGAGCAGCTCGGCATCGATGCCGTTGATGCGCATCGTGTTGCCGCGCCGCGCATAGGCGTCACGCTGCGCATCGGAATGGTAGAGGTTGATGACGCCGCGCTGGCTGACCATCGTATTGTAGTTGAGATCCTGCTCCATGCGCTCCCACAGCTTCATCGACAGTTCGTAGAAGCCGGTGTTGCCGGGCAGCCCGTAATTGGAGCGGATGATGGTGGTGTTGCGGCCGGCATTGCCGGAGCCAATCCAGCCTTTTTCCAGCACGGCGACATTCCTGATGCCGTACTCGCTGGCCAGGAACCACGCCGTCGCCAGGCCGTGGCCGCCACCGCCGATGATCACCACGTCGTAGTGATCCTTCGGGCTGGCGTCGCGCCAGGTGCGCTGCCAGGTCTTGTGGCCGGAAAACGCGGCGCGGGCGAGGGAGAAGATCGAGTATTTCATAAATCTATTCCGAGATCGCTCGCGCCACGCAGGACCTTTCTTGGCGCATCGGAATCATCCGAAAACCGCTTCACACTTTTCGGTCCGATGCTCTAGATATCCAGCGTGTGGTCACGCTCCCACTGGGTGAAGTGGGAAGCATAGGAATTCCATTCCTGGTGCTTGAGCTTTAGATAAGCCGACGAGAATTCCTCACCCAGCGCCGCCTTGAGCGATTTGTCATTGTCGAACTCGCGCAAAGCATCGAGCAGGTTGAGCGGCAGCTTCGGCGCGCCCTCCACCGTATGGCCGAACTGGTACATGTCGATGTCGTAGCGCTTGCCCGGATCGGCCTTCGAGCGGATGCCGTCGAGGCCGGCGGCGATGATGACGGCCTGCAGCAGATAAGGGTTTGCCGCGCCGTCGGGCAGGCGCAGCTCGAAACGGCCGGGGCCGGGCACGCGCACCATGTGGGTGCGGTTGTTGCCGGTCCAGGTCACCGAGTTCGGCGCCCAGGTGGCGCCCGAAATGGTGCGCGGCGCATTGATGCGCTTGTAGGAATTGACCGTCGGGTTGGTGATCGCAGCAAGTGCGGAGGCATGTTTCATGATGCCGCCGAGAAAATTCTTGCCCTTAGCCGACAGACCGAGCTCCATGGCGTTGTCGGCAAAGACATTGGTTTTGCCGTCCTTGTCCCACACCGAGATATGGGCGTGGCAGCCATTGCCGGTCAGGCCGGGGAACGGTTTTGGCATGAAGGTGGCGCGCAGGCCGTGCTTTTCGGCAACGGACTTGACCATGAACTTGAAGAAGGAATGCTTGTCGGCGGTCGCCAGCGCATGGTCGAAGGCCCAGTTCATCTCGAACTGACCGTTGGCGTCCTCATGATCGTTCTGGTAGGGGGCCCAGCCGAGTGCCAGCATGTGGTCGCAGATCTCGGCGATGACATCGTAGCGGCGCATCACCGCCTGCTGGTCGTAGCAGGGCTTTGACGCCGTGTCGTATTCGTCGGAAATCGCCTTGCCGTCCGGCGAGATCAGGAAGAACTCGGCCTCGACGCCGGTCTTGACATGCATACCGTCGCCGGCCGCCTCGTCAATCAGCCGCCTCAGCGTGTTGCGCGGCGCTTGCTCGACCGATTTTTCGTCCATAATGCAATTGGCAGCAATCCAGGCGACTTCCGGCTTCCACGGCAGCTGGATGACCGAATCCGGATCCGGCACCGCCAGCATGTCTGGATGCGCCGGCGTCAGGTCGAGCCAGGTGGCAAAGCCGGCAAAGCCGGCACCGTCCTTCTGCATGTCGGCGATGGCTTGCGCCGGCACCAGCTTGGCGCGCTGCCCTCCGAACAGGTCGGTGTAGGAAATCATGAAATATTTGACGCCGTTCTCTTTGGCAAAGGCGGCGAGATCGTTCCCCATTGTAGTTCCTCGCTTATGGCATTCTTGGTGGTTTGATATATCTTAGAAGCCGTTCTTCCCCGGTATCCAGTTGGTGCCGGCCAGCGGCACGCCGGCCATGGCGGCGGCTTCGATCGTCAGCGCGACAAGATCCTCGGGCTCGAGATTGTGCAGGCTGTTCTTGCCGCAGGCACGCGCGATCGTCTGCGCCTCCAGCGTCATCACCTTAAGATAATTCGCCAGCCGTCGGCCGGCCGCTATCGGATCGACCCGTTTCATTAGTTCGGGGTCTTGCGTGGTGATGCCGGCCGGGTCGCGCCCCTCATGCCAGTCGTCATAGGCGCCGGCGGTAGTGCCGAGCTCGTTATAGTCCGCCTCCCAGCGCGGATCGTTGTCGCCGAGCGCGACAAGTGCGGCCGTGCCGATCGACACCGCGTCGACACCGAGCGCCAGCGCCTTGGCGACGTCGGCGCCGTTGCGGATGCCGCCGGAGACGATCAGCTGCACCTTGCGGTGCATGCCGAGATCCTGCAGTGCCTGCACCGCCGGCCTGATGCAGGCAAGCGTCGGCTGGCCGACATTCTCGATGAACACTTCCTGGGTGGCGGCGGTGCCGCCCTGCATGCCGTCGATCACGACGACATCGGCGCCTGACTTAACCGCAAGGGCTGTGTCGTAATAGGGCCGCGCGCCGCCGACCTTGACGTAGATCGGCTTTTCCCAGTCGGTGATTTCGCGCAGTTCCAGGATCTTGATTTCCAGATCGTCAGGCCCGGTCCAGTCGGAATGGCGCGAAGCCGAGCGCTGGTCGATACCCTTCGGCAGCGTGCGCATTTCGGCGACGCGGTCGGAGATCTTCTGGCCAAGCAGCATGCCGCCGCCGCCGGGCTTGGCGCCCTGGCCGACGACGATCTCGATCGCATCCGCCCGCCGCAAATCGCGCGGGTTCATGCCGTAGCGCGATGGCAGATACTGGTAGACCAGCGTCTTGGAATGGCCACGCTCTTCCTCGGTCATGCCGCCGTCGCCGGTGGTCGTCGAGGTGCCCGACAGCGTCGCGCCGCGGCCGAGCGCTTCCTTCGCCGGGCCGGACAGCGACCCGAAACTCATGCCGGCGATGGTAATCGGGATTTTCAGCTCGATCGGCTTTTTCGCATGGCGCGAACCCAGCACCACGCTGGTGTCGCAGCGCTCGCGATAGCCTTCAAGCGGGTAGCGCGAGATCGAGGCGCCGAGCACCAGCAGGTCGTCGAAATGCGGAAGCTTGCGCTTGGCGCCGGCGCCGCGAATATCATAGATGCCGGTCGCCGCCGCGCGGCGGATCTCGGAGAGCGTGTAGTCGTCGAAAGTCGCGGATTTGCGCGGCGTCGTCGGCGGGTTGCGATAGGTCATTGAGCCTCAATACGCGTCGGCGTTGTCGATGTTGAAATTGTAGAGCGTGCGCGCCGAGCCGTAACGCTTGAACTCCGCCGCCTTGACGCCGGTCGCGCCGGCACGGTCGAGAAGGCCCTGCAGGAGTTCCAGATGCTCTGGCCGCATCTCCTTGGCGATGCAGTCGGCGCCGAGGCTTTCGACCTTGCCGCGCACGAACAGCCGCGCCTCGTAGATGGAATCGCCGAGCGCGTCGCCGGCATCGCCCAGCACCACCAGATTGCCGGATTGCGCCATGAAGGCCGACATGTGGCCGATATT
This sequence comes from Mesorhizobium sp. BHscii, assembly GCF_053848065.1. NCBI lineage: Bacteria > Pseudomonadati > Pseudomonadota > Alphaproteobacteria > Hyphomicrobiales > Phyllobacteriaceae > Mesorhizobium > Mesorhizobium sp. BHscii. The sequence continues at coordinate 211,011 of NZ_JBSPKW010000009.1, forward strand.
GCCGTGGACAACGATGTCGATGCCCTTCATCGAGATGCCGCAGCGCGACGACGCATTGCCCTCGATGACCAGCAGCCCGCCCCTGCCGGTGGCGCCGGCATACTGGCTGGCATCGCCTTTGACCGTTATCGAACCCGACATCATGTTTTCGCCGACGCCGGGTCCCGCCGAGCCATGCACGGTAATGGCGCTGCCGTCGTTCATGCCGCCGCAATAATAGCCGACGCTGCCGCGGACATCGATCGTGATCGGCTGGTCGACGCCGACGGCGACCGAATGGCTGCCTTTCGGGTTCAGCACTTCCCAGGCGGTCTCGTTCGAACCAGGGGTCAGATTGTGTAGCGCCTGGTTGAGCTCGCGCAGCGGCATTTCGGCCAGGTCGAAGACCGTCGACGCCCGACTCTGCTCATGGTCTTGCTCGCGGGTCGCCTTGGAGACGTTGATTGCCGGCATGAGCTCAATGCTCCCAGAAGTAGACGGTTGCGGGCTCGGGCTCCCAGACCCTCGCATTGTCGATGCCGGGCAGCTTGGTGAGCGCGCGATATTCCGAGCCGAAGGCGACATACTGGTCGGTCTCGGCCATGACAGCAGGCTTGCAGGCGATCGGATCGCGCACCACGCCGAAGCCGTTCTTGGTGCCGACGACAAAGGTGAAGAAGCCGTCGAGGTCGCTCAGCGTGCCTTCCAGCGCCTCGCCGAGATTCTTGCCATGCGCCATCTGCGAGGAGAGATAGGCGGCCGCGACTTCGGTGTCGTTCTCGGTCTCGAATTTCATGCCTTCGCGGATCAACTCGCGACGGACATTGTTGTGATTGGACAGCGAGCCGTTGTGCACCAGACACTGGTCGGCGCCGGTCGAGAACGGATGCGCGCCCATCGTCGTCACCGCCGATTCCGTCGCCATACGGGTGTGGCCGATGCCGTGCGTACCGGTCATGCTGCGCACGTCGAAGCGATCGACGACCGCTTCCGGCAAGCCGACCTCCTTGTAGATTTCGACGACATCGCCGGCGCCCATGATGCGGATATCGGGGCGCAGCGCCTGGATGGCCTCGCGCACTTCATCGATCTTGTCGGGCGTGGTCCTGACGACCGCATGCGTCGATTTCACTGCGATGTTCACCGGTGTTCCGATCGCCCTGGCGAGTTCGGCGTCAAGGTTGCGGAAATCGTGCTCCGGCTTGGCCGACTGGATGGTGATCTTGGCCTCGTTGCCGGATGGCGCTCCATAGATGGCGATGCCGGCGCTGTCGGGACCGCGATCGCTGAGCGAGATCAGCATCTCCGAAAGCATCGAGCCGAGCCGGGGCTCGAGCGACTTGTCCTTCAAAAACAGTCCGACGATTCCGCACATGTCAGGCTCCCGAGATGAGGTATGATTTAGCTGCTACCAGCTTCATGAGTCGAATTCAACTCGTATGAAAGTTTTTTTCATCTTGGACAAGTCGTCTCGCGCAAATGACGCGCCAGACGACCGTCGGCGACTTAATGGCGGTCGATCGCCTTTCTCGTCTCATCTCCAGTGCGATCCGCAGCCATATCGGCCTCGATTTCAGCACTCTCGTGGCGCGTCTGGAGGACGTGCCATCCGATCCAGAAGACGAGGCCGATGATCACCATCACGACTTCGGAACCCTGAAACGGGTAGATCGCGCCGACGTCCTTGAGGTCCACGGCCCAGCTTTCCATTCCATTGGTAGACATTGCGGTTCTCCTTGCCCGTTGACTATTTGATCATGGCTTTTTCGGCGGTTCCCACTTCGCGGACCGACGCCTCGAAAGCATGATTGAGGGCGAAGTCGACGCCCTCGAGTTCCACCTTCGCCGGCACGCGCAGGAGGTTCATGCTGTTGAGGATCTTGCAGACCACGAAGGTGGGGGCGAAACCGAGCACGAACATCAGCACCGCACCAGCGAAATTGCCGAGCGGGTTGATGTGCGCGAAGCCCTCATAGGGCGAGGACGGCTGTCCCCACAGCATGAAGCCCGCCACCACGACCCCGAGGAATCCGCCATAACCGTGCACGGCGACGGCGCCGACCGCATCGTCGATCTTGAAGCGGCGTTCGACGAAATAGTGCAGCTTGTAGCAGATGGTCGGGACGATCGCGCCGATCAGCAGTGCCTGGATCGGGTGATAGAGGTCATTGCCGGCTGAGGCCGAGATAATGCCGCAAAGCCCCATCGAGAATGTCCAGAAGGGGTCACCTTTAGAGACGATGTAGCCGGCCAGCATACCGCCCGACAGCGACATCAGGAAGTTGAAGGTGATCGCCGAGAGCGTGGTCGGCGCGAGATAGATGTTGGTCGCCGTCCAGGTCTCGCCGGTGATCTGGCCGGCAATCGTGGCCGGGCTGATCAGCGGAATGTTGCACGCGGCGTAGAAGCCCCAGAAGCCGGTGAAGATCAGGAACAGGCCGATCGTGACCAGCCACACATTGTGAGGTGGGATGGCGCGCGCCGTGCCGTCGGGCCTGAACTTGCCGATGCGCGGACCCAACACAATGAGAAAGGCGAGCGCCGCTCCGCCCGCGATCGCGTGCACGACGCCCGATGCATAGGCATCATGATAGCCCCAGAGCTTCACCATCCAGCCTTGCGGATGCCAGCCCCAGGACGCGTCGAGGATCCACAGGACCGAACCGACCAGCACCGCGACGATCCAGAACGCACCCGAGCGCACGCGTTCTATGATCGAACCCGAGATGATCGACGCCGTCGTGATGGAGAACAACAGGAAGGCGCCCCAGAACACGCCATTGAGGCGATGCCACAGCGCGGCATCGGTAGGGGTGACCCCCGTCTCGCCTGGATTGACACCGGAGAGGTGGGTGCCCATCAGCGGATTCCATGGTTCGGCAAATGGTGCGGTGACAAGTCCGCCGGCGATGCCCGGGCCATTGGGGAAACCGAAATAGATCCACCAGCCGAAGAAATAGAACGTGATCGTGACGAGCGGGATCGCCATCGCGTTCTTCATAAGCGTTTTCAGATGATTTCGCCGGCGCGACACGCCGACCTCGTACATGCAGAACCCGACATGGATCAGGAACATCATGACGATGGTCACCCAGTAATAGAATTCCGTGAAAATGGTCGTTAGAGCGTTGAGATTCCCTTCCATTTCATGTCCCCTCCGTTCAGTTGCGTTCCTTGCCTCTGAGTAAAACTTTTTGCATCTTAGTATTGCGCGCTTTTGGAGTTTTGAGTCAATATGGCGCAGACCGTCGCCGGGCTCTCAGTGCCCTTGAGCGGCGAAACACCGGCAATCGTGTGAGGAGAAGCAAGTCCATGACCGCATCCTGGAGATTTTCGACCTTGGCGGATCGCCATCGTGCGCTCGGTTCGAAGCTCGAAGACTGGAGCGGGATGGGCACCGCCTGGACCTACGACAAGAACGCCGACGAGGAGTATATCGCCATCCGCACCAAGGCCGGGCTGATGGACGTGTCGGGCCTGAAGAAGGTCCACATCACCGGGCCGCATGCCTCGCACCTGATCGACCTCGCCACGACGCGCGACGTGGAGAAGATCTATCCCGGCAAGTCGGCCTATGCCTGCATGCTGAACGAGGCCGGCAAGTTCACCGACGACTGCATTCTCTACCGCACCGGCCCGAATGCCTGGATGGTCGTGCACGGTTCTGGCACCGGCCATGAGGAGTTGCAGCGCGCCGCCATGGGCCGCGATGTATCGCTGCGTTTCGACGACAATCTGCACGACCTTTCGCTGCAGGGGCCGATAGCCGTCGATTATCTGGCAAAGCATGTGCCGGGCATTCGCGACCTCAACTATTTCCACCACATGCAGACCCGGCTGTTCGGTTTTCCGGTGATGATCTCGCGCACCGGCTACACCGGCGAACGCGGCTACGAGATCTTCTGCCGTGGCCAGGATGCCGGCACGATCTGGGACACCATCCTCGACGAGGGCAAGAGCGCCGGCATCATCGCGTGCCGGTTCACCACGCTCGACATGCTGCGCGTCGAGAGCTATCTCTTGTTCTATCCCTATGACAATTCGCAGAAGTATCCGTTCGAGAACGAAGGCCCCGGCGACACACTGTGGGAGCTCGGCCTCGACTTCACAGTCAGCCCCGGCAAGACAGGCTTTCGCGGTGCCGAGGAGCACTACCGCCTCAAGGGCAAGGAGCGGTTCAAGATCTTCGGCGTGCTGCTCGAAGGCAAGGAGCCGGCCGACGAGGGCGCGCCGGTCTATCGCGACGGCAAAAAGGTCGGTGTGGTAACCTGCGCCATGTATTCGCCGCTGGTCAAGAAATCGATGGGCATTGCCCGGCTCGATGTTGACTGCGCCGTCCAGGGCACCAGGCTCGAGATCCGCAACCAGAGCGGCGCCATCAGCGCGACGGCTGAGCCGCTTCCCTTCGATGATCCCAAGAAGACCAAGCGCACGGCGAAAGGCTGAGGCATACTGAGAGAATGGCAGCGAAAAGCATCATCAGCCGGCCGGTCTACGGAACCCTGTCCCCGCAGCCCGGCAAGCACCATCTTTTCGTGGCGGATGCAGAAGGAGCGCTGGCCATAACAGACCTGGCCGCCAACGCGCCCGATGGTTTCTTTGCCGATGCCCATATCATTTTCATCCCCGGCAATGACAGCAAGCATGTCGCCGCGCTCGAAGCGCTGAAGCCGGCGCAGTTCTACCAGGGGCCTTCCTTCGCCAGCGCCCTCCCGCGGCTGAAGCAGACGCTGGCCAACGCCCATATGGGCCTGCGTCTCTATCTCGCCGGCACCGAGGGGCTGATTGGCCAGGCCATGCAGGCGGCGCTCGAAGCCGGCATCGACCACACCTCCATCCAGACCGAGCACCGCGGCTCGCTGGCGCGCCGCATCCAATGCGTCCATTGCAAGGGCATCACCGAAAACGTGACGACGCAGCCTGCAACGTGTTCGCATTGTGGCCTGCTTCTTCTGGTACGCGATCACTATTCCAGGCGCCTCGCGGCATTCCAGGGCGTCTGCATCAATGCGGAAGACCGCAGCGAAATTCCTCCGACGGAGGAGATCTTTCGATGAGCACCGGCACCACCAAGCTTGACGTCGTGGTGAGCGATGTCGTCCCGGTCAACGAATTGGTCACGCGCTTCCATTTCCGCCGGCGCGACGGGCAGCTTTTGCCGACATTTTCCGGCGGCGCCCATGTTGTAGTGGAGATGCGCGACGGCGAGCGGACGAGGCTCAACCCCTATTCGTTGATGGGCTCGCCGCTCGACACACGCGAATACACGATCTCGGTGCGCCGCGACGACGTCGGCCGCGGCGGCTCGCTGTTCATGCACAGGCATGTCAGGCCCGGCATGGAGATGGTGATCAGCTACCCGGTCAATCTGTTTTCGCTCGATCTGCGCGCCAGGAAGCATCTGATGCTGGCGGGAGGCATCGGCATCACGCCGTTCATGGCGCAGACCGCGCAGCTGGCAGCGGAAGGCGGCAATTTCGAGCTGCACTACACCTGCCGCACCGCCTCGCTTGGCACCTATGCCGATGTGCTCAGAGAGCGCTATGACCGCCGCGTCAGGCTCTATCACGACGACCGCGACGAGCGCATCGAGCTCGACCGGCTGCTGTCGTCACAGCCGCTCGGCACACATCTCTACGTCTGCGGCCCGTCCGGCATGATCGGCTGGGTGCGCGACCGCGCCGCTGCGCTGGGCTGGCCCACCGAAACCGTGCATTTCGAGCATTTTGCCGCCCCGCAGCCCGGCGCCCCCTTCGACGTGACGCTGGCGGTCAGCGGCAAGACGATCCGCGTCGGCGAGCAGCAGAGCCTGCTCGAGGCGATCGAGGCCGCCGGCGTCGATCCGCCCTATCTCTGCCGCGGCGGCGTCTGCGGCCAGTGCGAAACCAACGTCATCGCGCATGACGGCAAATTCATCCACAACGACCATTGGCTGAGCGAGGAAGAGCACCGTTGCGGCAAGAAGATCATGCCCTGCGTCTCGCGCTTCGAGGGCAGGTCGCTGGTGCTGGAAAGATAGGAGGCGAGCTTGGGAATCACCTTTCGCAAGGAAACGTTCCGCGACGACTTCACGTTCAAAAACAGCCCGGAGCACATCAGGCGGTTTCCGTTCCCGTTCCACGAAGACAGCTACATGTATGCGGTCAATATCGAGCCGCATGTTCTGGGGCCGAAGGGCAGCGTGCTCGAAAACCTGATCGACGTCGACGAGCACTATGTCGCTGAGATGCAGGACCGCGCGCTGGTGCTGGCGGAAGACCCGCTGCGCTGCCAGTCGCTGCCGCACATGACGCTGGCTGGCTGGGACCTGCTAGAGCTCCTGATGGAACAGCAGGCGCTCGGTTATCCCGAGCATTTCACGCTGACGCGCGACGGCGACAAATGGCGCTGGATAAACCGGCCGCTCGGCATCGACGACAGCTTCACCTTCGGCGACGTGTCGACGCTGCCTTACGGGCCGATGGAATACATCACGCGGCAATCACAAGGCGATTTCTGCATCCTAGACCAGCGTGACGGCAACCTGTGGATGGACGCCGGCATGGTCACCACCCAGGCCGACTGGTCGCTCGATTTCGACATTGGCATGAACTTCTTCGAGTGGCACGCGCCGGTGCCGCTGGCGCATGAGAAGGGCATATTCACCCGGGCGCTGAAGTTCCTCACCAACATTCAGCAAGGCAAGCCGGCGCGGCGGCTGAACTGGACGATGACGATCAATCCGCGCCTCGACACCAGTCCGGAAAACTATCACAAATGGGGCCCGGACCGGGCGACGGTGACGCCCGAAAACGTTGGCGACAAGGTCCATCTGCGTGTCGAATTGCAGAGCTTCTGGCGGCTGCCGCGCTCGAACGGCATCGTCTTCCCGATCCGCTGCTACCTGATCAAGATGGATGAGCTGGTGACGCAGCCGAAATGGGCGCGGCGCCTGCACCGCGTCATCCGCGACCTTCCCGAAGAACTCGCCAATTACAAAGGCCTGACACGCTATCGGCGGACACTGGTCGAATGGCTGTCGAAGCTCGACGACGGCAGCCCGACGAGCCCGGGATTTGGGCCAGACTAAGTTTCTGCCTGCTATGCTTGTGCCGCCCCTCAAGCCCTGGGTTCCTCGCCCCCGCTAGCGGGGGAGAGGTGGCCGCGAAGCGGCCGGAGAGGGGGCTTCGTAGGGCGTAGTCCCCCTCTCCGTCTCGGCTTCGCCGAGCCACCTCTCCCCCACTTCGTGGGGGCGAGGAACCCACGCTGGAATGAGGCCCAGTCCTTCGCAGACGAACTCTATCTAACCCGCACTACTCTGCGGATAGCAGATGATCGAGAGATAGCGCATCGGCAGTTGCGTCAGCTGTTCCGGGCCGTGCGGCGCGTCGGCATCGAAGAACAGGCTGTCGCCGGGCTTCATCGGATAGAGATTGCTGCCATGCCGGTAAACAACCTCGCCTTCGAGCATGTAGAGGAACTCCATACCTTCGTGCTGGAAGGTCGGAAACACATCGGAATCTTCGGTCAGCGTGATCAGATAGGGTTCGACGACGACGCCGCTGGTGTTGGAGCCGATATGGCCGAGCAGATTGTACTGGTGGCCGGCACGCGTGCCGCGCCGCTCGACGTCGAGGCCTTCGCCGGCCTTGACGAAGACGGCGCTGCGCTCTTCCTCGAAACGGCGGAAGAAAGCGGTGACCGGAACACCGAGCGCCCGCGACAGTGCCTGCAAAGTGGTCAGCGACGGCGAAGTGATGCCGTTTTCGATCTTAGACAGCATGCCAAGCGAAATGTCTGTTGCAGCCGCAAGATCGGCGACGGTGATGCCGAGTTTTTTGCGAAACGCCCGCACCTCGCGGCCGATCGCGACCTCCAGGACCTTTTCGCGGGTGTCGCGAACGGCGTGCGGGTCCTGGGTCAGTGGCGTCCGGATCGTTACCACCCCCTTCGGCGATGGCTTGGCCTTGGCGGCTGCCCCATTCCTGAAATTGGAAGCTTTCTTCGCCATCTCGCCACCCGGTTCTGCGGATTTATTTCACTCACGGTGAACATATTCGGTGCGGATACAGAGCGCAACTGCGACAGCAACCCACTTTATGTCGAACGGCGGGCTCTCCGGATTTCGGCCGTCGGCGGTTTTGCCGAAAATCCGGTCTGGGGAAACGTGGTTTCAGCACAAGGCCTGTTGACAGCATCGAAGGGGCAATTACTGTCCTGTCAGTGAAATTTGTTTCGTTAGGGAAATGAGACCGGGAGGCTTTGCATGAAAAGTCGTGTTGCCGTCATTGGAGCCGGACCTTCCGGCATGGCCCAGCTTCGAGCCTTCAAGTCGGCAGCCGACAAGGGTGCGGACATTCCGGAAATCGTCTGCTTCGAAAAGCAGTCCGACTGGGGCGGCCTGTGGAACTATACCTGGCGCACCGGCCTCGACGAGCATGGCGATCCGGTGCATGGCTCGATGTACCGTTACCTCTGGTCGAACGGACCGAAGGAATGCCTCGAATTCGCCGACTATACGTTCGAGGAGCACTTTGGCCGTCCGATCGGCTCCTACCCGCCGCGCGCCGTGCTGTGGGACTACATCAAGGGCCGCGTCGAAAAATCCGGCGTGCGCCAATGGGTGCGCTTCAACAGCCCGGTGCGCATGGTGACCTTCTCCGACACGACGAAAAAGTTCACCGTCACCGCGCATGACCGCACCAACGACGTCACCTATTCGGAAGAGTTCGACAACGTCGTCGTCGCCTCGGGGCATTTTTCCGTGCCCAACGTCCCCTATTTCGAGGGTTTCTCGACCTTCAACGGCCGCATCCTGCACAGCCACGATTTCCGCGACGCCATGGAATTCAAGGACAAGGACATCCTGATCATCGGCCGCTCCTATTCGGCCGAGGATATCGGCTCGCAATGCTACAAGTACGGCGCCAAATCGATCACCTCCAGTTACCGCTCGAAGCCGATGGGCTTCAAATGGCCTGACAACTGGAAGGAAGTGCCGCTGCTGCAGAAGGTCGTCGGCAAAACCGCGCATTTCAAGGACGGCAGCACCAGGGATGTGGACGCAATTATCCTATGCACCGGCTATCTCCACTCCTTCCCATTCCTGACCGAGGATCTGAAGCTCAAGACCGCCAACCGCATGTGGCCGGACGGGCTCTTCGAGGGCGTCGTCTGGGAGAAGAACCCGCGGCTGTTCTATATCGGCATGCAGGACCAGTTCTACACCTTCAACATGTTCGACGCGCAGGCCTGGTTCGCCCGCGACGTCATCATGGGCCGCATCAAGCTGCCTTCGGCAGAAGTGATGGCGGAACACGGCAGGAAATGGCGGGCGCGTGAGGAAACGCTGGAGGACGCCGAGCAGATGATCTGGTTCCAGGGCGACTACACCAAGGAATTGATGGATCAGACCGACTATCCCGGCTTCGACGTCGAGGCTGTCAATCAGACCTTCATGGAGTGGGAACACCACAAGATGGAAAACATCATGGGCTTCCGCGACAATGCCTATCGCTCGCTGATGACCGGCACGATGGCGCCGCTGCACCATACGCCGTGGCTGCAGGCGATGGACGATTCGATGGAATCTTATCTGGAAGTGAAAGGGGTGGCGGCGGAGTAGCAGCTTCCTCACCGCACCGGGCTGCATGACAGCCTGCCCAGCTCGCAACCCATAGAACCCGTCAAATCCTCTGTGCAGAGGGTCTAAAGCGCGTCGCGTTTGGATGGGGTTCATGTGACGCGCTTTAAGTTCTTTTTATGCATGTCGTTATCGCAAAAACCGCTGCGCGCTTTTGCGCGACATGCGTTACTTGCTGCGAGCCTCGCGCACGTCTCTCGTCGCCTCAATGATCCGCTCGAGCAGGGCATGGAGATCGTCGCGGTGGCCGCTGCGGCCAGCGGGGCCGTTTTCATCGGATGTCATGACTACGGTCAACGCGCGCCCGGGCACAACATAGACCATCTGCCCGCCATACCCCCACCCGTAGAAGACCGCTTCGCCGGCGATCTGACGGATGAACCAACCATAGCCATAACCGTCACCGGTGAAACGGGAGGCGGTGCGTGGCTGCCAGGAGAGCTTGATCCAATCGGCCGGCACGAGCTGCCGGCCGCCGCGGCTCACCCCGCCGTTGCGGTAGAGCTCGCCAAAGGCGAGCAGCGAGCGCGGGCTCATGGCCATCTGGTTGCCGCCGAGATAGATGCCCTGTGGGTCGCGGTCCCAGGCGGCGATGGAAAAGCCCTCCTGCGGCCCCAGCCATTCGCGTGCCAGTTCCAGGGTTGAGCGGCCGGTCCGCCGCGTCAGGATCGCCGAAAGGAGATGGGTCGAGCCGGTGGAATACAGCATGGTACCGCCCGGATCGTCGTCGAAGGGCATGGCGAGCGCTGCCCGCACCCAGTTATCGCTTGCCACCCAGCGCCCGTAGTTTGGGCCGGAGGTCCGACCCAGCCCTGCCTGCATGGAAAGCAGATGACCGATCGTAACCTGCTGGAGCCGCGGATCCACGTCGGCGGGCAGGTCGGCCTGAAGAAGCGGAGCGATCTTCTGGTCAGTGCTGTGGAGCACGCCCTTGTCGATGGCGATGCCGACGAGCGCGGAGATGATCGACTTGGAGGCCGATTTTATGTTGGCAGCACGTGCCGGAGAGTGGCCGCGATAGCCACGCTCCGCCACCAACGCGCCCTCATGCGCGATGGCAACCGTGCGCAGCGGCGTCAAGTGCTCGGCCTCATCAAAGAGCTTTTCAAGCCGCTCCCCCAAGCCGTCCGCGCCGTGAGCAGCGACGGAAAAGATAAGGAGAAAGGCTAAACTCACGGTGGGGCGCTTCAGCATGAAACCAGCCTGGGACGCATTTCTGGCAATACAAAGGTGACGCGGGCTAGCAAAGACGTCTGCCTCGCACAAGATAGTCGGATAGGGCAGGCGTCAGGGGCAAGGTAGCGGCTATTCGAGCATCAGCAGCTCCACGAACCGGAGTTTCTGACCCGTTCCAGTCGTTCTCGCCGCGGCCTAATGGTGCGAATTGACACTTGATGCCTTGGTCGACTGCTGCGAGTGTGGCGAGCCATGGCCCCGAAACCAAGTCGAATGCGGCTAACGCCCGAGCTGGTCGCCAGAGTCCTCAGTGTGGACGATTCTCTGCCACAGCCCTTCACCGCGCCGTCCGACGCCGACCATGATGACACCGTCCGGGCGATACTTGCCGCCGCACCGTCAGCTGACGAGGTCTGGCTCTTTGCCTATGGATCGCTGATTTGGAACCCGGCCTGTGATTTCGTGGAGCAGCGGGTTGGCTTCGTGCCCGGGTGGCACCGCTCCTTCTGCCTCGGTTGGGACCGGTGGTTTCGAGGATCAGACAGGCATCCCGGTCTCATGTTGTCGCTCGACCGTGGCGGGCAGTGCAAGGGCGCGGTCTATCGCCTGCCGCCGGATGCTATTGAGGCAAATCTCGGCAGGCTCTTTCGTCGTGAGATGCGCGCCAAGCCGTCCGCTCATTCGCCGCGTTGGGTGAATGTTCGCACCGAGAACGGACCGCTCCACGCGATCACCTTTGTGATTAACCGGAACAGCGGACGCTATGTCCGCGGGCTGTCGCTGGAACAGATCGCCGACGCGCTAGCGCTCGCGTGCGGTCCGTGGGGTTCCATGGCCGACTATCTCCACAGCACGGTAAGTCACCTTGAAGGTATGGGGATTCACGACAGGCAATTGTGGCGTTTGCAGGAGTTGGTAGGCGAACGCATCGAAGCGTCGACGGCCGAAGATCTTCCCGCGAAATGAGCCAACGGGACTCAACCCTCAGACCATGACCACTAGTGGATTGAATTCATCGTCTGATGCCCTCGCGTGGACGTTGAGGATGCGCTGACCCTCGCAGGGGAAACCGAGATCTGACTACGATGGCGGTCGCGGGATTGCTCTGAGGCCAGGCCGCCGTTCAGCGCCCTATGCGAGCACGAAATTCGGCAGTCGAATTGGTGCGTGGAAACGGTTCGGTAGGCAATTGTACCCCGAGAAAGGCACACAGCGACTCCCACCCTTCGGAGACCTGATAGGTAAGAAGACGTTCGGAGGGTAGCGTGGCTCTCACCGCGGCGTTATGTGCTTCATAGACGGCTATTGCGTGATCACGGTCATTGAAGCGACCGCCAAAGACGCCATTGCCAACTACCGCCACACCGAAGGACTGTGGGTCATTGCTGCCAGCGTCCATGGCGAGTCCTATCGTTTGCGCCACACTGTTATACCAGGCTTCGGGGTCACGGACTGTGAGGACAACCTTTGCATCAGGGTAGTGATCGCTCACTTCGCGCCAGAAATGCGCCGTTGGCCAATCGACCGCGGAACGATAGCCGGCATATGCCACATCCCAGTTCGGGAGTTGTCCCTGGCCAGCGGCGCGCCACAGCACTTTCTGTTCGGGATTGGCATTCACGTCTGCCATGTGGTGGCAAGGCCCGAACCCAAGATGCTCTAACGCGAGCTTCAGCGAATATGTGCCGGTGCGGCCCATGCCCGCGCCAATGACATCTAGAGCCATAAGCATCCCCAAGGCGACTTCAATCGGTCAAAATACCGCTGTTCCCTTTATTTCGCTACATATTTGAAGGTTAGCTCCGGGTCGGGTACGGAACGTCCTCTTTCTGTTGTATCTGTCCTGAAAGCTGACCTTCCGCTTTTGATGCGGTGGACGGCTCTCCTCCGCCTTGCGGCTATAGTCGCTGGGCCAGAGCTGGAGGAG